>JANNUW010000604.1:0-25646 GCA_031414095.1 Hyphomicrobium sp.
ATCGGAGTGCCACTTGGGCTCTTTTGCGCAGAGTTTCAGGCCCCACGCATCGACGGCGGCGCGCACGGCAGAGCCCATGCGGTGATGGCGAGCCAGCACGTTGTCGAGGCCTTCGGCGTTGATGAGGTCGATCGAGGCGCGCAAACCACGAATGAGCTGCGTCGCAGGCGTATAGGGGAAATAGCCAAGATCATTGGTCTTGATCATGTCTTCAAACGAGAAGAAGCAGCGATTCATGCGGCCGTTGAGGCTCTTGTTGGCGTCGAGCGCCTTCTGGCTGACGGCGAGAATGCCGAGGCCCGTTGGCAACATGAAGCCCTTCTGCGAACCCGAAACGCAGCAATCCACGCCCCATTCGCCCATGCGCATATCAAGCGAGCCGACCGACGAGACGCCGTCGACCATTAAAAGAGCGGGGTGCTTCGCGGCATCCATGACCTTGCGGACGCCAGCGATATCGCTCGACACGCCGGTTGCGGTTTCGTTATGCGTCGCAAACACGGCCTTGATTTCGTGGGCGGTGTCTTTGGCGAGAATGTCGGCATACTTCTCAAGCGGTACGCCCGTGCCCCACTCTTCATCGCACAGCACGACCTTGAGGCCCATGCGTTCGGCCATATCGACCCAGAGCAGCGAGAACTGGCCAAAGCGGCTCATCAGGACTTTGTCGCCGACGGCCAGCGTGTTGGTGATGGCCGATTCCCAGGCGCCAGTGCCCGACGAGGGGAAGATGAAAACGCGGCCGTCTTTCATCTTGAAAACCTTTTTGAGGTCTTCAAAAATCGGCAGCGTGAATTTGGGGAACTCGGGGCTGCGCATGTCTTCCATGGGGATGGCCATGGCCGAACGAACGGCCTCGGGGATCGTCGTCGGACCAGGAATAAACAAGTGCGGTGTGACCAGCATAGATGCGTCTCCTCAACGTCTTGGCTTCGTTTTTATTAAGTCGCGCCCGATTGCCGGGTCATCTGCAGATCGTCGAACCCCTACCCCGAGGCACGACCAAAGACACGAGCCGACATGCTGGCGCCGTTTGCAGATTTTCACGAGTGTTCGCTGCTCGAGTGAATTAACGAGTTGTTGACCTCTCACAACACCCGCCGGGACAAGTTCCACACACCGGCGGGTAGGTGTTGGCCTACCCTTGGTCTACCCCAAGCCTGCAGACCGGCGCGCAGCGAGAAACGCTAAGAGCGGCCAGATGTGCTCGACACGAATATTGCCACCGCCATGGCACGATTTTTGACGTTCAGTTTGTCGTACAGATTCTTGAGATGGTATTTGACGGTGTTCTCGGAAATGCCCGTGCGCGCCGCGATCTGCAAATTCGACCAGCCGTTGGCGAGCGCCGCCAGTAATTCGCGCTCCCGCACCGTCAACACGTCGAGCGGGTTTCGGCCCAGAGTTTCCATATCGACGTAAGGAAAGCAGACGCGCCCGCGCGCAACTGACGATAACGTCTCCATCAAAACCGCCGGCTCGTCGCTCTTTGAAATGAACCCGCGAGCGCCGCCTTTTATGGCATCGTGCAGCACGCTAGACGAGCGTTCGCCGGTATAGATGATGACGCGGACGGAAAACTGTCGGCGCTTGAGCAGGCTCAAAACATCGCCCCCAGTCATATCCGGCAACGACCAGCCGACGAGCGCGACCTCGACCTTGGTCTGGCTTACAAGCTCGACAAAAGCCGCTCCCGTGCTGACCGCCGATACCACCTCGAAACGTCCGTCGAGCCGCAGGAGCTCAGACAGACCGGTGCGGATAACGGGATTTTTATCTGCAATCGCGATGGTGGCAGGCTTGTCGCTCACGGGGATTGGTGCCATTTGCTGCAGCCGTGCTCATCGCGGCCGGGCGTGTTCGCCGAACATCGTCTTCAAGTGATTGATCGGTAAAAGCAATGCAGTCAACTGCCGCGGTTTTGTTCGGCGACGCTCGACCGAGTATTTAGGGTTTCTTACGCTTGGCGAGCCGGGCTTCGCGGTCGTAGATAATATCGCCGCCGGGCACCCTGATATCGCGAACGAATTCGGAAAGCTGGCGGCCCGGCGCGGGTGTCACCCACGTGACCGCGAGTGCCGACACGAATCCGGCCGGGATCCCAAACGCGCCCGCCAGCGCACTGTGGGCCATCGCCGGCCCGCTTTCGCCCGCGGCGATTGCCAGCGCCGCCACACCAAAACCCGTGATCAGCCCGGCCAAAGCCCCGAAGGCGTTAAGCCGTTTCCACCAGATCGACAGGACCAAAATCGGGAAGACAGCCGAACCTGTCAGGGCCAGGGCCCACAGCAAGAGTTTCAGCGGATCGGCAGGCACGAGGACGGCAAACGCTGCGCCTGCCCCCGCTGCAAGCACCATGGCTGCACGCGCAAACAGCAGCCTGGGCTTGTCCGGCAAAGGTTCGAACGAGAAACCATTGCCGATATCTTCGGCAAGCGAGTTACCTAGCGCCACAAGGGACGCGCCGGCGGTCGCCAAGGTGGCTGCCAACACGCCCGCGGCCGTCAAGTAAAGCGCGACAGCGGGCAGGCCGCCCGCGACCGGCAAGCCAAACAAAATGCCGTCGCGGGCAAACTCCACGGTGGCAAACTGCAGCCGTCCGGTGTCGGTCGCAGCTGTGACGGTACCCATGCCGATGAGGGTGTTGATCCAGTCCGGCGCTTGACCCGCGTTCGGCCCGGAAAATATGGCGAACACATACGAACGCATGAAGACCGCGATCGAGGCCAATGTCAGCATGATGATGCCGAACAATACAGTCGCCCAGCCGAGCGATTTTCGCGTCTCATAAACGCCTGGCGTGGCAGCCACGCGAGTCAACAGCCACGGCGCCGAGGCCACACCGGCGAGCGTCGTCAACATGACGATGATGAAGGCGAGCGGCCCGACGCTGCTCATGGCGTCGGAAAAGCGTTTGGCAATTGGTGCGAGCGCTTCACCCGGCATGTCGAACGCAAGAGCCGGCGGCAAGACCAGGGGCATGCCCATTGCGGCCTCCGAGCGGCCGATGGCACGCAGCACCGGCCCGTGACTGAGCTGTGCGAACGGCAGGTTCGTCAACATCAGCGCCACGATGGTGACGGGAACCAGAATGGCGATCAACGACGCCAAGCCTTGCGCGCTGCTCGACCAGCTGAGAGACCGCATGCCACCCGCGCATAGGGCAATGACGAGTGTCAGCGCCAACAGGGGGATGGCAACCACGACGTTGAAATCCCGGTGCATGTACTGCACCGCATAGGCCCCCGTCTTAAGCTCGGCTGCGAGCAGCATGGCCGCCGGCACGGTCAACAGGACGGCCGCAATCAACCGCAGCGCCAGGCTATCGAAGCGCCGTCCAAGATAGCTCGGGATTGTATAGGCGCCGAACTTTCGGAAGAATGGTGCCAGCAGCACCGACATGAACACAAAGCCTGCCAGACCGCCGATGACGAGACACGTGGCGTCAAAGCCGATAAGAAAAAAGGCGCCCGTCACGCACACGAGTCCGGTGCCGCCAAGCGCGGCCGTGGCCAAACCGAGCCCTGTATAAAAGGCGGGCACGCGCCGTCCGCAGGCGAAAAAGTCGAGCGGGTCGGCTGTCGCTGTCGCCACGCCAACAATCATGTACAACAAGACCGGGCCCGCCAGCATGACGCCACGCAGCAGCGAATCGGACGCGCCCAGACCCTCGAAAATCAGCGCCAGCACAGCCAACGCAACGAACACGCTGATAAAAATGCCGAAGTACGTGCCAAGGCGCGGATGCGCAACCCGCATGCGAGCTATCGCCATTTAGGGGGACTCTTTTGAGGCGCGTCCCGACTCCCCTCCGGGGAGCCGGCCGGGACGCGCGAAGACCGGCCGGGACGCGCGAAGAGGGTAAAACCTTCAATTATCTTCATGCGCTCCATGCCAGTGGTCGATAGCGTCCTGCCGGTTGACGAAGCTCGCAACGGTGATCGCCGCAATGAAGAAAATGCCATGCAGAGCCAGAAAATAGCCGAGCGGGAAGCCTAAAAACCGGTTGACGTTCAGACGGCCGGCATAGAGAGGCAGAATGATGCAAACCGCCAGGAACGGCACGAGGCTGGCAATCATCTGCCATTTGGTATGCTGCCAGTAAGGCTTGCGCTCTTTTCGCTCGATCATTGCGTCCCCCCTCGACCCGGCGTTTGGCCTCGTTTTTCTTAAGCCATCTGCGTTTGTTACAACTGAGGCGGGCGCGCGTCCATCTGCAGATTAAAACCACTTTTGGCGCAACCATGTTGCGCTACCCACTTCTTTTAGACAGATATTTCCGGTCCAGAGCCATCAAATCGAGAGATTGCGACGCTCTGACGTCTGACTTATATTGGCGTCGTCGAATCGATTTCTACGCGACCTGCAATCGGGGGAGAAAACCTATGTCTGTGCTTCAGGAATTCAAAGACTTTGCCATGAAGGGCAATGTCGTCGACTTAGCCGTCGGTGTTATTATGGGCGCGGCCTTCGGGCCATCGTCAGCACTCTTGTCGATAACATCATCATGCCCCCGATCGGGCTTGCGATGGCGGGTCTCGATTTTTCGACCTTGCAGATCGTGCTGCAGGAAAATGCAGACCCGGCGAAAGCCGTGGCTATGAAATACGGTCTGTTCCTCAACGCCATCATCAAGTTCTTGATCACTGCGTTTGCGATTTTCATGCTTGTCAAAGCCATGAACTCGATGAAGAAGCCTGCCCCGGCAGCCGTTGCGGCCGCACCTCCGGCAAGCGAAGTCTACCTCAAGGAAATCCGCGACGCGCTGGTCAAACGCTAAGCTTGATCTCGAGGCGTATCGAGACCAGACGAGCCCTGCGCTAAAAGCGCGGGGCTTTTTCGTCGTTGCGCCTACGAGCAGCTGCCGCCACCGAGGACGCAGAACCGCGCGCAATGGGGATGGCACAGGCGCACGGCGCCATCGGCAAACATGCCGCCATCGACCGTCGCGGACGCCGCCAGCGTTTCGCCCATTTCAAATCCGGTGTCATACGGCAACAAGGTGCAGGGCAGCACCACGGGTGCCAGCGCGCCCTTGCGTTTAACGACCATGCGCGAGCTGGCGCACATCATCTGCGATGGGCTCTTTTTCAGAATTCCCCAGCAGGCCGTTGAAATTTCCGGCACCTCATGACCGCCATCCATTTCGGGAAACAACATCAGCGCGTGGGCGTCGTCAGCCTCGATCTTCCATCCTCGCCCTGCAAAAAGGCTTGCATAGCCGGCCCGCGCATCGGCCTCGGACTCGCCCCAGCACGTGCGGCCCGCGACAGCTAAGCGGAAGCCATTGCTGGCGAGCCAATCGAGGCCGGCCAGCGCCTTGTCCCAGGTGTCGCGGCCGCGTTCTGTTTCGTGCAGCTGACGCGTATGGTGGTCGAGGCTGACGCGCAGCGTCAAGCGATCGCCGTAGGACGCTTTGAGCGCCAGAAGACCGTCTTTGACGCGCGGCCTTTGCATGGGCAGCATGGCGTTTGTCAGAACCAGGACTTTAAAACCATGCACCAACGCGCGCTCCAGCATGGCGATCAGATCGGGATTGAGAAACGGCTCTCCGCCCGTAAAGCCAATCTCTCGCGTCCCAAGGCTTGCGGCTTCTTCTAAAAAAGGCGCAACTTCAGCCATGCTGATGTACGCGAGCCGATCGTTTTCCGGGCTCGATTCTATGTAGCAGTTGCGGCATGTGATGTTGCACAGCGTGCCGGTGTTGATCCACAGCGTGTCGAGACGATCGAGCGGCACGCTGGCGCGCTTTTCGCCCTTCGCCGTAAATTCGGGATCGGCAAATTTAAGCCGTGCGGGGATCAAGTCGAGCGTGTTCATACGGCTTTCAAGACCTTGGGTTTCATAGGGTACGGCGCTGGCGATCACTTGACTCAGGATTATCACACAAGCTTACGGGCGAACAGCCATACGGGTTTTAGAACAGGGAGCGTCGAGTGCCTTCCAAGCCTATATGCGGTGTGATATTCTCAGCCCCTGACGCGGGCGTCGTATAATGGCAATACAGTAGCTTCCCAAGCTACGAACGTGGGTTCGATTCCCATCGCCCGCTCCACTCGCACTTAAGCGGACATTTTTCGGTCAGCTTCGAGGGACGGTGACGATTTCGCTGGCTCCGCGTGCCTCGTGGTTGGTTTTCTCCCATAGGTATGGGTCGGAAATGAGCTGATACATGGCCCGGTAGGCGGCAAGCGAAATCATGAGCCAGTAAATTGGCATCATCAGCGCGTGCAAAATGAGGCACGTCTTGCCGCGGCGGGCGACAGCGGCCGCACCTAGACCCACGCCGGTAAAATACCCGCAGCCAAGATTGAAAATGCCCAGCGCCCAAAGCAATTGTCCGTCAACGCCCAGCGGCATTTCGAATAGGGTTCCGCGCCACGCGCTCAGGCCTGCGAACGCGTAGAACCAGGGATGAATGAGAGCTGAGAGGATCAGCCCGCCCATCAATAGTTGCAGACCGCTGAACGGCCATGCCCCCAACTCCCGCCACAGCCGCAATGGCTGGCGCGTGTGGACGAGATAGGTTTGCATCCAGCCTTTGAGCCAGCGCGTGCGCTGACAGCACCAGCCGTTGAGTTTGTTCGGCGCTTCCTCCCAGGTGGTCGAATCGAGCACTTGGACCGCAAAACCAAGCCGGGCGAGGCGAATGCCCAGATCCGCGTCTTCGGTCACATTGAAGGGATCCCACGCGCCTACACCAATCAGCGCTGATTTGCGGAAGTGGTTGGACGTGCCGCCCAACGGAACCGGCAGCCGTAATTTTTGCAGCGCCGGCAACAGCCAATCGAAAAGCACGCTGTATTCGATGGTGAACTGGCGCGTCAGAAAACTCTGCCGGTCGTTGTAGACGTTGAGTTTGGCTTGCAGGCAGGCCAGATTTGCCGGCCCGGCTCGGAAAGCCGCAACAGCTTTCAGCAACTGATCGGGTTCGGGCACGTCTTCGGCATCGTAGACCGTCACGAACTCGCCCCGCGCCTCGTGCAGCGCGTAATTCAACGCGCGCGGTTTGGTCTGCGGACTGCCGGCCGGCACCACGACGATTTCGAATGCCGACGGCAATTCAGCGCTCTTCAGGGCCTTGAGGGTCGCGACGTCGGCTTGCTCGAGAACAAGCAGAATTTGCAGCTGCGACCGCGGATAGTCGAGAGCCCGCAACGCCGTTACGAGATCGCGCGCGATGGCGGCTTCCTTGAAAAGCGGCACCAGAACCGAATACGCCGGGTACGGGTTGGCCGGCACATGGCCCGCATCGTGTCTCGGCCCGGCGAGATGACCGGACCACCCGAGCCAAAGACTATAGATTCTCAAAATCGCTAGTGCAAAAAACGACAGACTGAGCGGGGCCAACACCGCAAAGCCCGTGAGTTCAGGCGCAAGGAGACCTGCAAGGCACAGGGCAGTCGCAGCTAATACGATTGCACCAATCTGCCATTTCCAAACGCTACAGCCTGCGGAAAGCTCTGGCCGTCGTTGTTTAAACTGAAAGGTGGCGGCCCATAGCCGATCGTCGGCCGCGAGATCGGTCTGCGATTTGAAATTGCTGCGGCCCTCATCGTCCCCATTTGAAATCGACGTTGACGGCAGTCGCCGCTGTGCGGCAGGAAGCTCGGCGAGGGACACAGTGGGGCCACGCGAAAGGGTTACGAGGGTAAGCTTTAATCGTGCGACGGAGCAAATTGTGCGAGAGATGGCGTGTAGGCACGAAAGTTTATCCGCTACGCGGGCGAACGACTAGACGAGGCGTTGGCAGATGATATTCAATTTTTTATGCGCCTATCTGGCTGCCGGCCGCGTATCTGCCGGGTACAAGCGCGGCCGCGCACAGCGGTCAGCATTTTCGTTCAGCGCCGGCGCACTGGTGCTGTCGCTTCTGTGGCCCGATATGGCAGCGGCGCAGCAAGCCAAACCCGAAGTTGCCAACGAAGCTCCAGGGTCGCGCCGCGTTGCAGTCCGCTTTCTAACGGAAGGCGACTTTCCGCCGTTCAACTATTACGACGATGAAGGCGTGCTGACAGGCCTCAACGTCGACTTGGCGCGCGCGTTGTGTCTCGAACTCAGCGCCGCCTGCGATATCAAAGTCCGCCCGTGGGAAGAGCTGTTCGCCGGTATCAATCGCTCTGAAGCCGACGCCGTCATTGCTGCTCATACCCTCAACGCACAATCCCTTGCCGCCATCGATTTCACCGATCGCTACTTTTTCACGCCTGGACGGTTTGCGGTCAGGTCAGGCGGAACAGTGCAGGAGATTTCCCCCGAAGCTCTCGATGGCCGGACCATCGGCGTCGCCAAGGGCACAGCGCACGAGGCCTTCATCAGAGCCTTCTTCCGAGACAGCCGTATTCAAAGTTTTGAAAGTCCCGATCAGGCACGCGAGGCCCTCGAGCAGCAGAAGGTCGATGCCCTGTTCGACGACGGCATAAGCCTCGCGTTCTGGCTGAATGGTTCGCTGTCGCGAAAATGCTGCGAATTCAAAGGCGGGCCCTATTTTGAGCCCAAATTCTTCGGCGACGGCATCGCGATCGCGGTACCCAAGAACGATCCGCAGATCAAATTTCTGTTGAACGGGGCGCTCGAACGTGTGCGCCTGTCGGGCCGCTTTCAAGAAATTGTCGATCGCTATTTCCCGCTGCGGGTCTACTGAGGCGATCTGCACCCAACTGATATTCCGCACCCTTGAGCAGACGCGCAAAAAGGTCCGTGTTAGGCATGCGGCCCGCCAACGCTTGGGAAGCCCACGATGTCCAGTCCACCTTCGACGTCTGAGAACGGCGGCGCTCCGCGCGGCCGCCTGCAAAACATGCTGTCCAAGGCGGTCTCGATCGAAAGCGGCGAAGTCACCCTGTTGCTGGCGTCGTTCGGGATGTTTTTCCTGATCCTGTGCGGCTATTACATTTTGCGGTCGATCCGCGATACGGCCGGCGTCGTGATCGGCAAAGAGGGCTTGGAGCAAATCTTCATCGCGGTGTTCGCGGTGATGCTTGCCGTCGTGCCGATATTCGGCTGGTTGGTCTCAAGATTTCCCCGCCGACGCATCGTGCCGGTGATTTACACGTTCTTCGCCCTCAATATTCTCGGGTTTTGGCTCGGGCTCGGTTCGTCCGACGCCGATCAAGCGCGGCTGTTCATTCAAAGCTTGTCCGGCGGCGATGCGGCCGCTGGTGGCTGGTATGGCGCGATCGCCGGCTATGATCCGTCGTGGGCGTCGGTATTTTTTGTCTGGATCAGTATCTATAATCTTTTCACGATATCGCTGTTCTGGAGCCTGATGGCCGAGCTTTATCATACTGAACAAGCCAAGCGGCTGTTCGGGTTCGTGGCAGCCGGCGGCACGCTCGGGGGAATAACGGGGTCATCGATCACGTCATCGCTCGCGGTCAGCTTGGGCGCCAACAATTTGCTGCTCGTCTCGGCGGCGTGCCTCGTGCTGGCGATGGCCCTGTCGGTCGTCTTGCGCAATCACGCGCAGCCGATGAGCGAACCCGACTCCGGCACGCCGCAAACGGCAGCCTCGGTGCTCGATGGCGCCATCAAAGTGCTGACGACGCCCTTCCTGTTTCGCATCGCGCTTTACATCTTTATCGCCAACGTCGTTGGCACCTATTTCTATCTGGAGCAGTCGCGCATCGTGGGTGAAGCTTTGCCGGACGGCGCGCAGCGGCTGGCGTTCTTTTCATCGCGCGACCTGACCGTCAGCATCTTGACCGTATCGCTCGAGCTGTTCGTGACCGGCCGTCTGATGCAGCGGTTCGGCCTCATGCCGTCGCTGACCATCTTGCCACTTTCGGCGGGCATCGCGCTCGCAGCCTTGCTCGTTGCGCCGGGCTTGCAGATGATCGCAGCGATCATGGTCATCGAGCGATCGCTGGCCTATGCGATTTCGAATCCGGCCATCAAGGTTCTGTGGACATCGGTCAGTCCGGATGAAAAATACAAAGCCCAGAACTTTGTCGACACCGTCGTTTACCGGGGCGGCGACGCATCATCGGGCGCCATTTTCAGAGCCATCGGGCAAGCGGCCGGATCGGCGGGCGCCAGCGCACCCATCGTGGCCGTGTCAGCCATTCCGCTGACAATCGTATGGTTGTGGACGGGACGCGCGTTGGCGAAGGAGCAGCACGAGACACACGACCAAACGGCGAGGCGTTAGTTGCGCCTGGGACCGCCGGGACGTTGACCGCCGCCGCCGGGAGGACCACCGGAGCCGGGACCACCTGCGCGCGGATCCTTGTGGCGAAAATTGATGCGGCCCTTCGTAAGGTCGTAGGGTGTCATCTCGACAGTGACTTTATCGCCGGCCAGGATGCGAATGCGGTTCTTTTTCATCCGGCCTGAGGTGTAAGCGATCACTTCGTGCCCGTTGTCCAGCTGCACGCGGCAGCGGGCATCGGGCAGCACTTCCGCCACCACGCCTTCGAACTCGAGCATTTCTTCCTTGGCCATTCATACTCCTCGTGAAATGCGGCGCGGGCCGCCGCACTGGCCGCGCGACGTCCGGCCATGCGATCAAGACAACAAAAAAGGGAGCAGATGTATCCGCTCCCTGGGTAATCTCGCCCGAACCATTATCACATAGGCCTAAGATTGATAGCTGCAATTTTGCCGTTGCGGCCGCGTTCAGTTTCGAAAACGACCCGCTGACCTTCGTTTAGTGTTTGCAGTCCAGCCTTCTGCACCGCTGAAATGTGCACGAAGACGTCCGAGCCACCTTCTTCGGCCTGTATAAAACCGTAGCCTTTTTGAGTATTGAACCACTTGACCATACCGTTAGACATCCCACGCCTCCAAATTGGTAATGCCTCGCAGCGACGACCACGAGGCGGTCATCAAGCGCGCTTTGGAGACGTATCGTGTCAGCACGTGCGGCTGTCGCGGTGTAAACCAAGGCGTGTTCGATCAGCCATTTATGCCTTGCGAATTGATCAAAGGCAATATGTCAAGGCCATAAACGCGATTTTTAGCTGATGCGACGATGCGAGCACACACGGGCCAAGTTGGCCTTGCAATAAACCCCGGCGCACCTCACCATGACGGCGCGCTTAGAGGCGTTGGCGTGCGCGTATTGAAATGGAAGTTTTGCCATGCTGACAGATGCGCTTCGCGGTTTCGTTGCCGCGGCAATTTCGGTGGTTCTCGTCCACCAAGTCATTGTTTTCATTTTGAACAAGCTCGGTCTCTGGCCGGCGAAAGCCTATTCCACGGCGCCGATCGGCCCATGCCAAGTGCCGACGATCGTCAATTCGATATTCTGGGGCGGACTGTGGGGCGTGGTCTTTGTCTTGACCCGCCATCTCTTGCCAGATTGGCCGCTGGCCGCGCAGGGCGCGCTGTTTGGCTTATTGATGCTTGTCTTTTCAAATAGTTTGGCGGTACCGCTCCTCAAGGGTCAACCGATCTTCTTCGGCTTTGATATCCAAAAAATCCTGGCCGTGGCTCTGATCCTGTCATGCTTTGGGGCGGCGCTTGCCCTCATCAACGAGGCGCTGCGTCCGTTTATCTGACAAGCGGACGCCCCAAAACTGTTGATTTACGGCAACTGCACCCCTATAAGTCCCAGTTAGAGCCGCCCGGCGGGGCATGCCGTGGCGGTTCTTATGCTTTTGATATCAGCGGCTTGCGCAAATAAAGCATCCCTACTTTGGCAAGCGGTCAGCAATGACCGCAATTTTCGGCGTGCATTCGCGCGACTGGAAAGAGCTGGGGCGGGGCCGGAAACGACCCGTGCGAACGGTCAATTTCCAGCGTAGCTGCGACCCTAACTCGAGGAGAGCAAAATGCCCAAGTTGAAGACCAAAAGTGGCGCCAAAAAGCGCTTCAAAATGACGGGCACAGGCAAGGTTGTTGCCGCTGCCCAAGGCAAACGGCACGGCATGATCAAACGGACGAAGAAGTTCATTCAGAAGGCGCGCGGCACCATGGTGTTGCACGACTCGGATGCCAAGATCGTCAAGAAGTACATGCCCTACGCGCGCTAGCGCGCTCTTTGTTAGGCGCTTCCGACTCCGCTTCGCGGAGCCGGCCGGAAGCGCCGGGGAAAAATCGCCAAGTCATCATTTTGAAGTCATCTTTGAGGAGCCGACACCATGGCACGCGTCAAGCGCGGCGTTACCGCCCACGCCAAGCATAAAAAAGTTTTGAAGGCCGCTAAAGGCTATTATGGCCGCCGCAAGAATACCATTCGCATCGCCAAGCAGGCAGTCGAAAAGGCGATGCAGTACACGTATCGCGATCGCAAGCGCCGCAAGCGCACCTTCCGCGCACTGTGGATTCAGCGCATCAACGCAGCAACCCGCGAACTCGGCATGACCTATGGCCGCTTTATCGAAGGCCTGACCAAGGCCGGCATCGAAGTCGATCGCAAGGTGCTGGCCGACATCGCCGTCAAGGACCCCGCCGGCTTCAAGGCGCTCGCCGACAAGGCCGCCGCCGCGATCAAGGTTCCGGCTGCTGCTTGAGTGTGTTTGGCGAGTATTCGCCACACAAGAGATGTCATCCTCGGGCTTGTCCCGAGGACCCATTTCTCCGCAAGTTTGGACTTTGAAGTTTTCGCTGCGACCATGCAATTGAAACACTCAGCACTTGAGTTTGTTGAATGATGGGTCCTCGGGACAAGCCCGAGGATGACACCTGAGTGAAGGCACGAGCGTTTCCGCCGTTCACTCTACGCGGAAAGAAGGGGCGACTACGCCTATGACCTCCACGACGGCCACGGCAACAAACCTCGAAGCGCTCGAGACAGAACTTCTTAAAGCGATCGGTGCCGCCGACACTTTGCCTTCTCTGGAAGAAGCTCGCGTCGCTGCGCTCGGCAAAAAGGGCCGCGTCTCCGAACTAATGGCAACGCTCGGCAAGCTGCCGGCGGAAGAGCGCAAGTCGTTTGGTGCTGCCGTCAATACGGTCAAGACGCGTGTCAGCGAAGCTCTCGATGTCCGTAAGGCTGTCCTCGAACGTGCCGCGCTGACTGAGCGTCTCGCGACCGAACACGCAGACGTGACACTGCCTGTGCGTCCCGGCCCTGAAGCGCTCGGCCGCATTCATCCGGTGTCCCAGGTGTTCGACGAATGCGTCGAGATTTTCGCCGATATGGGGTTCTCTGTCGCCGAAGGTCCCGATATCGAGACCGACGAGATGAACTTCGACAAACTGAACATTCCGCCTGAGCATCCCGCGCGGCAAGACCACGATACGTTCTATTTCAACCCGAGGCCGGATGGCTCACGCCTGCTGCTGCGCACGCATACGTCGCCCGTGCAGATCAGGACGATGGTCAATCAAAAGCCCCCGATCCGCATCATTGCGCCGGGCCGTGTGTACCGCTGCGACAGCGACCAGACGCATACGCCCATGTTCCATCAGATCGAGGGTCTCGTTATCGACGAGACCACGCACATGGGACACTTGAAATGGGTGCTTGAAGAATTCTGCAAAGCATTCTTCGAGGTGGACGAAGTCAAGATGCGCTTCCGCGCCTCGCACTTCCCATTCACTGAGCCGTCGATGGAAGTCGACATCGATGCGGCCGCGATCGGCAAGCCCGGACGTTGGCTCGAGATCCTCGGCTGCGGAATGGTGCACCCTAACGTGCTGCGCAATTGCGGCATCGATCCAGAAAAATATCAGGGCTTTGCCTTCGGCATGGGCCTCGATCGCATCACCATGTTGAAATACGGCCTGCCGGATCTCCGCGCATTCTTCGCCGGCGACCTGCGCTGGCTGCGCCACTACGGCTTCTCCGTGCTCGATGTTCCAACTCTGGGCGGCGGGTTGTCAATCTAACCGGGTCTGACCCAGCGGGTCTGACCCCGTAGATGGATCTGCCGATAGGCGAAAACATGAAATTCACACTGTCCTGGTTGAAAGAGCACTTGAAGACGAAGGCGACGGTCGAGGAAATCTCGACCAAGCTGTCGTCCATAGGGCTCGAGGTCGAGGGCGTCGACGATCCAGCCGAGAAGTTGGGTGCATTCCGTGTTGCGCGCATCGTCGAAGCCAAGCGCCATCCCAACGCCGACAAGCTGCAGGTCGTGCAAGTCGAAGTGGCCAAGGGCGAACCACTGCTCGAGGTGGTCTGCGGAGCGCCCAACGCGCGCGCCGGCATGCTGGCCGTGTTCGCGCCGCTCGGCACGTACATTCCAGCCTCCAAGATCACGCTCGAAAAGAAGCCCGTGCGTGGCGTCGTCTCGAACGGCATGATGTGCTCGGCCGCCGAACTGGAACTCTCGGGCGAAAGCGACGGCATATTAGATCTGCCGGAAAGCATGGCTGCCCACATCGGCGAGCGCTACATTGATGCGGCGGGTCTCAATGATCCTGTCTTTGAAGTGAAGCTCACGCCCAACCGCCCCGACTGCACGGGCGTGCGCGGCATCGCGCGCGATCTGGCAGCTGCCGGCCTTGGCACATTGAAAGACGACACGCGCATCACCGGCGTTGAGGGCGCTGATCCATGCCCCGTCGACGTGAAACTCGACTTCACGAAAGAGACAGCAAACGCTTGCCCGGTGTTTGCGGCCCGCGCCGTCAAGGGCGTCAAGAACGGCCCATCACCGGCCTGGCTGCAGAATCGCCTGCGCGCCGTCGGCCTGCGCCCCATCAATGCGCTCGTCGATGTTACCAACTTCATCAGCCTCGACCGCGGCCGGCCGTTGCACGTGTACGATGTGTCGAAACTCAACGGCGCCGTGCATGCGCGCCTGGGCAAGCCGGGCGAAAATTTCTTGGGTCTCGACGGCAGAGAGCACGCGATCGACGACACCATGTGTGTCATCGCCGACGACACTGGCCCGCTTGGACTTGGCGGCATCATGGGTGGCGAGCATTCCGGCTGTTCGGACTCCACCACGCATGTGCTGATCGAAAGCGCGTGGTTCGATCCTTTGCGCACGGCGGCAACAGGACGCAAATCCGGCGTTGTCAGCGACGCGCGCTATCGCTTCGAGCGTGGCGTCGATCCGGAATCGGTACTGCCGGGTCTAGATCTCGCGACGCAGTTGATCCACAAAATCTGCGGCGGCACGCCGTCGAAGTCTAAGATCGCGGGCAAAACTCCTGATGCATCCCACTCGATCGCGTTCGATTTCGCGCGCGTCGCAGCGCTCTCAGGGCTGAGCCTCGATCTGGCAGAAATGCGCACGACGCTCGCAACGCTGGGCTTCGCCGTCACCGGCAAGGGCATGAAAGCCGACGTCGCCGTTCCAAGCTGGCGCCCTGATGTGCACGGCGCGGCTGACCTCGTCGAAGAAATCGTGCGCATTGCCGGCATGGATCGCGTGCCGGCAACGCCGCTTCCGCGGCTGCATGGCGTGACCCAGGCTGTGCTCACCGACAAGCAAAAGCGTGCCCGCCGCGCCCGCCGTTTACTAGCCGGACGCGGCTTCGTCGAAGCCGTGACGTGGTCGTTCATCGCGCGCAAGGAAGCCGAGCTCTTCGGCGGCGGCGCGCACGAACTCGATCTCGCCAATCCAATTTCGAGCGAGCTTTCGTCGATGCGTCCCGGACTACTGCCCGGACTGTTGACGGCCGTTGAGCGCAACCGCAATCGCGGCACCGCCGACGTGGCGCTGTTCGAACTGGGTCAAGCCTATCGCGGCGTCGCTCCGGGCGATCAACTGCTGGTCGCCGCCGGCGTGCGCGCAGGCACCGCAAAACTGACCGGCGGCGGACGTCACTGGGATGGCAAGGCCGAAGCCGCTGGCCCGAGCGACGTCAAGGCCGATGCGGTTGCCGTACTCGCGAGCCTGGGCGTCGATGCCGCGAAGGCCCAGATTACGCGCGATGCGCCAGCGTGGTATCATCCGGGCCGCTCCGGCACGCTTCGGCTTGGGCCCAAACTGATCCTCGCGCACTTCGGCGAACTGCATCCTGAGACCCTATCGGGCCTCGGCGTGGCCGCTCCAGTTTCGGCGTTCGAAGTGTTCCTCGACGCGGTTCCGCCCGATAAAAAGAAAAGCCGCGCCAAGACCCCGCTCGCCAACTTGGAATTGCTGCCCGTGCGCCGCGACTTCGCGTTTGTGCTCGACAGCGCGGTCGCCGCGGGCGACGTTATCAAAGCCGCGGCCGGCGCCGACAAGTCGCTGATCTGCGGCGTCACACTGTTCGACATATTTGATGGCGGCAAGCTCGCCGAGGACGGTAAAAAGTCTCTCGCCATCGAAGTCACACTGCAGCCTGTTGAGGCCACGCTGACCGACAAAGACATCGAGGCGGTTTGTCAAAAAATTATATCCGATGTGATCAAAGCAACAGGCGGCGAGGTTCGCAGTTAAGCCGGCTCGCGCCGCTTTAGACCGCCTTACGTGTCTCGACGCCTGTCTGACCCCGCGACTTTCTGGAGCTTGATAAGCCATGACCATCGATCCGCGTGCGACCACAACGGATGCACTCCGGCCGGCCTCCATCCTGGTCCCTAAGAAATCGGGTCTGCCCTCGATCGTGGTCGTCGGCGGTGGCGCTGGCGGGCTCGAACTTGCGACGCGACTTGGTCATAAACTCGGTCGCAAGGCCAAGGCCGATATCACGCTGGTCGATCGGGCGCGCACACATATTTGGAAACCGCTGCTGCACGAAATCGCGGCCGGCAGCATGAACGTCGACCGGCACGATCTCGAGTACCAGGCGCAGGGCCATTGGCACGGGTTTCGTTTTCGCTATGGCGAAATGATCGGCCTCGACCGTTTTCACAAACGTCTGCATCTGGCTGCCACGCGCGATGACGAAGGCCGCGAAATTACACCCGATCGCTGGCTGCCCTACGATACTCTCGTTATCGCCGTCGGCAGCGTGTCTAACGACTTCGGGACCAAGGGCGTGCGCGACCACGCGATCATGCTCGATACGCCCGAACAGGCCGAGCGCTTCAACAAGCGCCTGCTCAACGCGTGCGTGCGCGCCAATGCGCAAGCCGGGCCGGTGCGACCGGGACAGTTGCATGTGGCGATCGTTGGCGCCGGCGCGACGGGAACGGAGCTGTCGGCCGAACTGCACTCGACGGCACGCGGCGTTGTCGCCTTCGGGCTCGATAAAATCGATCCCGACAAGGACATCAAAATCACGCTGATCGAGGCTGCACCGCGCATTCTTTCGGCCTTGCCCGAGCGCGTCGCCAACGCCACCGCAGACGTGTTGGGTAAGCTCGGCGTCGTGCTGCGCACAAATTCGCGCGTCACCGCGGTGTCGGCCGAAGGCGTAACGCTCATGTCTGGCGACTTCATCCCCTCCGAACTCGTCGTGTGGGCGGCGGGCGTCAAGGGCCCGAACGTCATCGCCAATCTCGATGGCCTCGAAATATCGGGAGCAAATCAGCTCGCGGTCAAGCAGACGCTCGAAACGACGCTCGATCCAAATATCTTTGCCATGGGTGATTGCGCCTACCTCGTGCCGCCCGGCGAGACTGCTCCCATTCCGCCGCGCGCGCAGGCAGCGCACCAGCAGGCATCGCACATTTATAAGCAGCTCCAGCGCCGCCTCAGCGGTGAAGCCCTTCAGCCGTTTGTTTATCGCGACTTCGGATCGCTCGTATCACTGGGTCATTACTCGACGGTCGGCAGCCTGATGGGCTTCGTCGGCGGCGGCAAGATGATGATCGAAGGTATCATGGCCAAGATGATGTATCGCTCGCTCTATAAGATGCACGAGATGGCGCTGCACGGGTTCTGGAAAGTCGCACTCGATACGGTTTCGCGCCTCCTAACGCGCCGCACCGAGCCGCAGGTCAAGTTGCATTAACCGGCAGCCCTGAATAGCGAGGCAGAACATGGCGCACTTGAAGACCGCTTGCACGGGCATAAGGGCTCGCCTAATGCTTTGCCTCAACCGCCGCGCCCTTGTGCCCACCTTCCAAGGCGCACAGGCCGGCGTCGCCGTGCTCGATCTGCAGGGTTGCGTGCGCGATCTTAAAACGGTGTCGAAGTTCGTCCGTCACCTGCAATAGGAACGCGTCGCCTGGATGTTTGCCTGGCATCACGAGGTGACACGTCAGCGCCGTTTCAGTCGTGCTCATGGCCCAAATATGCAGATCGTGCGTGCGGTCGACGCCGGGCAGCGCGCTCAGGTAACGCTGAACGCCGGCGGCATCGATGCCGGGCGGAACAGCGTGCAGCGCGAGGTTCACACTTTCACTCAGCAGTTGCCACGTTCCCCAAACGATTACTGCGGCGATGATCAGACTGACGACGGGGTCGATCCAGTGCCAGCTCGTCCACAGCATGAGGCCGCCCGCGACGACGACGCCGAGCGACACGGCCGCGTCAGCCGCCATGTGTAAATAGGCGCCACGGATATTGAGGTCATCTTCGCGGCCCGACACGAACAGCCAGGCCGTGAAGCCGTTGATCAGGATTCCAATACCGGCGACGATCATGACCGTGCTGCCCACAACCGGCTCGGGCGTTGCAAACCGCTGCATCGCCTCCCAGGCAATCGCACCAACGGCAATGAGCAGCAAGATCGCGTTGGCAAGTGCCGCGAGAATCGACGTCGAGCCCATGCCGTAGGTGAAGCGCTCGGTCGGCGCCTTCTTCGCCAGAGCCGCCGCACTCCACGCCATGAGAAGTCCGAACACGTCACTCAAGTTATGGCCGGCGTCGGCCAGCAGCGCCATGGAGTTGGCGAGAAAACCGCACGTTGCCTCGATCAGCACGAAGCCGAGATTAAGCGCAGTGCCGATCGCAAAGGCGCGCCCGAAATCTTTCGGCGCATGGCCATGTCCAGCGTGACCGGCGTGGGCACCATGACCGTGATCGCCGCATGCCGCGCGCCCACGATCGCCGTGCTCGTGACGGCTATGTTCGTGGCCAGAATGGTCGTTGTCGCTTTGGTCGCTCATGAGCACCTTTTAAGTCTGATACTTGTAACGCGCGATGCTTTTTTCTTGGCGTATGGCGACTTCGTTTCATGGGGCGGCCCGACTCTGACGGAATACGCTGTTTTGATGCCGCATGGCGTTTGGTCCTTTCCGTGTTCGATGAAGCCGCTAAGCTCTCGAATTACAGAAGAATCAACGCCATGCTCCGTGTCTGCAAAAACTCAACCGGACAGCTGTGGGTGGATTTGGCAGCCGAGGTTCAAAAGATCAGTACGTAGGTTGAGTCAAGCGGAGCGCGACCCAACATGTCACGGAAGACTAAAAATGTTAGGCCGCGCGCTGCTTGCGTTCCGCGACCAGCGCTTGACGCCAACCTACAGTTCTTTGCGCGGTTCACCGTCGCGAACAAGCTTGGTTCGCAAGAACGCCACGCGCGCCGTTTCACGCGGCCTTCGCTCTGATCTTCCCCGCCTTCGTCTTCTTGGTTTGCGGCTCAGGAACGGCTGTGATCCGAATGCCGAGAGATGACAGCACGCGCATTGCCGTATCGAGACTGGGATTGCCATCGCCAGACAGCGCTTTGTAAAGTCCTTCGCGCGTGAGTCCGGTATCGCGGGCGAGCTTGCTCATGTTGCGGGCGCGGGCAACATCGCCAATCGCACTGGCGAAATGCGCCGCATCACCGCCTTCTGCCGCCGCTGTCAAATAATGCGCGGCGTCTTCCGGCGTCTCGATGTAATTGGCCGCATCAAAAGCGCGATACCGTTCTGTTTTTGCTTTTGTCATGTGCCTAACTCCAATCTTCCGCCAGCTCTTTGGCACGATTTATATCTTGAGCCTGTGTGCCCTTGTCGCCGCCAATCAGAAGCACGATGATCGTGTTGCCTTTGCGAAGAAAGTAGACCCGGTAGCCTGGCCCAAAGTGCAGTCGAAGCTCCTCAACACCGCCACCAATAGCCTTGGCATCGCCGAAATTTCCAGATGCCAGCCGCTTGATGCGGTCATTGATCCGGGCGCGGGCCTCACGGTCTTTTAGGCTCGAAATCCATTTCTGAAAGGTCTGGCTTTCGACGATTTTCAGCATGACCTACTTGTAAACCATGGTTCTCGTATTGTCAACCACGGTTCACAACCAAAAGGCTCCGAGGGAGTTCGGGGGACACGATCCTGATCGCCACCGCGATCAGTCATGTCCCCCACCTTGCGGCTGTCGGACTTCACTGCGCTAACGCTTCGTTCACTCCGACCTACGAGCAGCGATTTTTTCGTAGGTCGGAGTGACCCCGGCGGTGGCCGGGGGAAGTCCGACGCCCTACAATTTCAGCACCCTCGGATCATCAGGCTCGACAACGATGAAGTCGGGCTCAAGCCCGCGCGCGGTTCGCACCTTGACGGGCAAAATGATCTGATCGTCGCGCACTTTGCCCAGTTCTTTTTCGCGGTCGGGAAGTACGAGCGTCACGTTTTCGCCGGCCCAGATGATCAACATGCCGCCGCTGCGCGCCATGTTGAGGGACCACTGCTTGATGGTCGAATAGTACGGCTCGATACGCCAGGCGTTGGCGCGCTCGGCGTCGGCGTGAATGACAATCCGGTTTGAGCGTTCCTCAAAATTGATGAGGAATTTGGCTTTGGATGGCTTCCAGCGGTCGTCGAGATCGGGCAGCCGCAAGTAGCCGCAATAAAAACCCCGGCAGGCCTGCGGGCGCGTGTCATAGGCGGTGCAACCAGCTTTGGGATTGCAATGCTGACACCAGACGCCGCGCGGCTTTTCCAACACATCAATGTCGAGCAGCTTGCAGCACATGGTACACGTGCCGCACGAGCGGCCTGCGACCAGGATGGGCGGCGCAGTTGCAGTTTGGGTCATGCCAGCTAACTTTCCAAATCCCTTGAGCGCCACTTTCCTACACGCGACGTCATTGGCTAAGCAGTATGGGCGCTTTTGCCTCGCCCGCCCCGACTATCATGCTGGATTGATACCTTGACCGCAACAAGTGTGGTGCCATGAAAGACTTTGGTTTCGAAATTAAGGCTATGCCGTCATGACCACCGCCAACCGCCGACGCTTCTTACTCGTCCACAACGCCATTGCTGGCGTCAAAGGCCGCACGCTTGTCGATGAGGTGGCCGCCGAGCTCGAACGGCGCGGCGCCAGCATCACGCGCTGTGGGCCGGGCGAGGTGGCCATGCATGATGCCGTCAAGCAGGCTACAGGAAATTACGATGCCATTATAGCCGCGGGCGGCGACGGCACGGTGCGCGCCTTAGCTGCCGCACTGAGCGGCGTGGCCATGCCGATTGCGCTCATTCCCATGGGCACCGGCAATGTGCTGGCTTCAGAAGTGGGCCTGCCCAAGCGCGCCAGTCTGTTGGCCGATGTCATTATCAATGGACGGGTGCAGCCCATTATTGGTGCGCGCGCCAACGGTCAGCCGTTCTATTTGATGGCAGGCGCGGGCTTCGATGGCGCGGCCGTCAGTGGTCTTAACACGCCGTGGAAGCGGCAAGTGGGCAAGCTCGCTTATGCGGGACCGGGCCTGCGCGTGCTGACAAGCAAACCGCCGCTCTTGCATGTGGTTATCGACGGCTTGGCGTATTCAGCCAACTGGGTGGTGTTTGCCAACGGCCAGCGTTACGGCGGTCCGTTCACGATCACGCACCAAGCTGATCTGCGCGCGCCAGGGCTCCATGCCGTATTGATTACGGCAAAAACCAGGTTGGCCTTGATGAGTAAACTGATGCGGCTTGGCGTTACGTCACTTGATCGTGCCCGGGGCGTCAAGGTGATCCCGTGCGAGCGGGCGACGGTGCGTTCATCTCAACCTATCGCGGTGCAAGTCGACGGTGATCCGTTTGGTGCTACCCCGCTCGACATTGAGGCTGGCGGTAGCGGCTTCAATTTTATTGTTCCAGATGCTTACGAGCGGCGCCCGCAGTAGATTTATTTCGCGCGTGGCGGAGTCTTTCTTGGCGCGTGGCGACTGCCCTCCGGGCAGCCGGCCGCCACGCGCGAAGAGCACGTTCCTTTATCTCGTGCCCCACAACTCCACGAGACCTTCGCCTTGGAAGTTGAGCTTGGTGCGGTAGCGCACGTCGACGCGTTCGATGGGCCGGTTTATGCGGCCGAGATCGATGTTCGGTGTCGACTGCCCATCAAGGAGTTCCTTGAAGACCGGCAGTTCTTCGACCTGGCCATTGGTGTAGGTGATGCGGATGCCAGTGACGCGCACGGAATGGCGCTTTGCTGTCAGACGCAGAGACCGGAAACTACCAAACTGCGGCCCAACGAAGAAAGCATCCTCGTCGGCTGAGAACATGCGAGCCCGCTGAGCGCCCAGCAACAACCAGCCGCGATTGTAATTTTGATAACCGTTGCGGTCTTCAAGCCAGCGGCGATCATATTCACCATAGACTTCGACGACGGCGCGGGCCGGACTGCGCTGCAACCGCGATTGGTAAACCAGTTCGATCTGGCGCAGGAAGCGGCCGCCGTTGATATTGATAGGCTTGGTCCGGCTATTGGCCGGAATGGAGGCGTAGATCTGCTTGGTTTCGCGCTGACCATCGGCGTAGACGAGCGTGATTTCGCGCAGATAAACCTCGGCGTCGCGGATGCTCAACGCGATGTGGCTGAACTGGCCAATTTCCTGGCTGACGTCAATCACATCACGATCGACATTGGTGCCAACCGTCTGAGCGCCGAACAACACCCAGCCCGATGGGCCTCGCCCCTGCTCGACGCCCCACGACGAACGAGGTGGCTGCCGCGTTGGCTGGCTCTCTAGACCTAAGAGTTCAATGCGGCCTTCGCCTGGACGCCAGCTTGGCCGCTTGATGACAGTGACGCCAATGACGGAACGGCGCTCGCCATCGATGTCGATGGGTTGCGATTCCTCCCCGGTTCCCAACCGGTCGTAGATGTTGAATGATTGCGGTGGTCCGCTGCTGTAGCGGACTTCCAAGCTTTCGAGCGACAAGCTCTCGTCAACGGCGCGCAAGCTTATCTGCTTAAGCCGGATATCGCGGCGCGGAATGCGGAAATCAATTCGGTCGGCGCGCCGGTCATAGGTTTGTTGATCGAGGACTTGCGGTTGTGGCGGAGGATAACCGCCAGGACCAGCCCCGTAGGGCGCTTCAGCTTCGACTTCTTCTGCTGCCGGCTGACTGCCGTAGACCGAGACAACAGTTTGCCCAGCAAAGCCCGGCCGCGCTTTGTAATTCATGGTGACGGAACGGATAACGCGCTGATTTTCGCCCGCGAGATTGAAATTGGCGGTGCGGCCGCCAGCCTTGATGAGGGTGTTGACCTGAACGACCTGTTGCGTCCCATTGGCAAAGACAACGCGCAACGTATAGAGATAGATGTCGTTGGTGCGGGCTTCGACCCTAAGGCGCGTGAAGCCTCCTTCTTGGCGGCCGACAGGGATGGTATCTTTGTCGACGTTAAAGCCGACCGTGCGCTCGCCCAGAAGGACCCATCTCAATTCGTCTTCGGAAACGTCCCGCCCAGGTGTTGGCCGGGTCCAGCGTTCCCCTCGATCAGGCGGTGGTGGGCCCCTGCGATCATCTCTGTTGAATGACGGCGGACCCCGGCGATCATCGCGGGCGATTGAGGGCGTGGCGAACAACGCAGCTACGAGAACGAGAATGACGAACTTTACTTGACGCGCCACGGCGTCCCTCCTTGACTTGCGGCCAACGATGCTGGCCTGCAGAATTCGATATCGACCCGGGCGCGCCCCGCCGATCTCGTCACAGTCTATTGAGTGACAATGCCCAAAAAAAGACGGGACCGCTTGCGCGGCCCCGTACAATGACTTTCTTGATAGCGATGGAAGAAACTAGGCACCGGTTTGCGGCGCCTGGTTCAATCCGGTCTCAGTGCTGGCCCCAGATTTCGACGACCGCTGGCTTGAATCCAGTGACGCCCTTGCCGGCTTTGAGGCGGTTAATGAGGTCAACGCGCTAGCGGTATTGAGCCTTGATTTCCTTGATAGCCGTCTTGCCACCCTTGAACTCAATGGGACCGTAGGGCTTGTCGACTTCAATCTTTTCGCGATTGAAGTTGAAGCTTTCGTCGGGGCCTGTGAAGTGACCGATCGTCATCTTGGTCAGCGTGATGGGATTGTCCCGCACGATAATGCGCAGACGGGCAAAGCCGCCTTCGTTCTTGCCAACCGTTATGCTGTCGGTGTCGTAGCCGGCATAGTCAGCCGTCTGCGAACCCAGCAGCACCCAGCCTTCGTTGAACTTGCGGCCTTCGCCGTTGGGGCCCAACCAGCCTTCGGCGTATTGGCCGGTGACTTCGATGCGAGCCTGGCCCTTGACGTTAGCCTTCGAGCGGTACGAGAACTGGATTTCCTTGATGAAGCGATCTGAATTCTTGAGTTCGATCCACTTCGTCTTGGTGTTGGCCTTGATGTCCGCATCGATGGCCACATCTTCCGACTCGCCATCCAGGTAAACAACCTTGACCGAGTTCAGATGCACGTCGTTCTTGAGAACGCGCATACGGATGCGATCAAATTTGCCGATGTTGCCACCAACCTTGATCACGTCCTTGTCGACCAGGAAGCCAACGTCCTGATAGCCAAACATAACGTCATTGCCATCAATTACAGTGAGTGGTTTGGCGGTGCTGGGCGTTGGCGCTGTTGGCGTTGCGGGCAATACGCCTGAAACAGCCTTGGCGCGTTCCTTCTTGGCACCGTCCTTGGACTGAATGCCAAGAACTTCAACTATAGACGTGCCCTTACCCTTTTTATTGGACAGGTTCACGGTGTCGATAAAGCGGTCAGAATTCTTCTCATCGATGGCGCGCGAGCGTTCGCCCTGCTTCATATCGATCTGACGATCTTCGTTGTGGATCGAGCCATCGTCATAGATGATCTGAACACGCGAGAGGTCGACGAAGTTCTTCTTTGCGCGCACGCGGATGCCGCGGAATGCGCCTTTTGCCTTACTGACGTCGATCGACACCCCATCCTTGCCGAGGTCAACCGTCTCAGTTGCGATTACAACTAGGTTCTCTTCTGCCTGAGCAGCTGACACAAAGCCAGCTGCCAACACGGCGAGACCCGCAACGACGAGCCTACGAAACATGAACTAACTCCCCTGTTTTTGCCTGAAGCCCCCGGCTTCCGCCTTAAGACTTGGGAGAGAACGTAATTCGAAAAGGCGGCGCACGGAAGCCTGTAATGTGATGACATAAGGTCAAAAGTGGTGCTTTTTGGCAACAAAGCGGTGTGCAGAGATTGAGTAATGAAAATTGCCTCACTCCTCGAGTCTTTTCGGCGATCTGTAGATGCAAGTTTTCGAGAGCAATCGACTGCCACTTGCACGTGACCGGCACCAGGGGAAATTATGATCAAGAGCGACACAACAGTGGCAGCGTTCGAGCGCTTGACCGCACGTTTCCCTGGCCGTTTGACAACCAGTGAGGCGGTGCGCCGTCAGCATTCCAATACACTGTCGCTCATTGCCAGTCAGTTGCCGGATTGTGTGATATGGGCAGAAACGACCCAAGACGTGGTCGATGTTGTTGAAATAGCCAGAGAGTTTGGTGTTCCTGTCGTCGCTTTCGGCACTGGAACCTCGCTCGAAGGCCATGTCAACGCGCCGCGCGGCGGAATCTGCCTCGATATGAGCCGCATGAACGCGATTTTGCGCGTCAGCCCGGCGGATCTCGATTGCACCATCGAGGCTGGCGTTACGCGGCGTCAGCTCAACCAGTTTTTGTACGATACCAGGTTGTTCTTTTCGGTCGATCCCGGCGCAGAAGACGCCACATTGGGCGGTATGGCCGCAACCCGGGCATCAGGTACCAATACGGTGCGCTATG
>JANNUW010000605.1:0-6515 GCA_031414095.1 Hyphomicrobium sp.
CCGCCACCCGCGCAACCGCCGCTTAACGCGGCCAATCCGAGCAGCACGGCCGCAGCCAGCCCGCGCGTTCCCTCACGCAATTCCGTCACGACAATCCTCCGCTGCGAAGCCGCTTCGACCAGCCAAATCAACTGGCCGCGACGCAATTTCAGTGACATTGACCACACCGGAAGGGGGTTATCAACCCCCGGAGGCCAGAGTGTGGCACCATTGCCGCTCGTCGCTGACCTTGTTGATCTGCACGGGCCACAGATCGTGCAGCACAGCTATTCAACCGGCGCGCGCAGCAAAGCAATGCGAGCCGCGGGCTGTCGAAACAGGCACCGCGGCTCGTTCATTCAATGGCTGAGAAATAACCCCAGATTGATCAGGGCGAACCGGCAGGCACCTGGGCCGCCGGCGCTGCAACAGCGACCGCCGCAGCGGGAACCACAACGGCGGCAGGCGCTTGCGGCGCAATCGTCGTTATAGTGGTCGCCGCAGCAGCTTGCACTGCCGGAGCGGCGACAGCGGCGGGATCGGCGATAACAGCGGGCGCTGCCAATGTCGCCGTCGTCTTTGCGGCAACGGCCTTTTTAGCTGCCGGAGCTGGCGCCGCGTTCGACACCTTGGCCGCCGGCGTGGTGTTGGCGGCGGGCACAACGGCAGCCGCGGCGGGAGCAGGCTTGGCCAAGCCCGGAGCCGAGCACTTGGTCTGGTAGTCGGAGTTTGCCTTGTCGAGTTCGGCCATCTTGGCAAGCGACTCGCGCTTGACCGAAACATTGGTCGTCTTGCCTGCCGACGCCTTTTCGACGCGCTCGGTAACGCCATCCTTGCGCAAGCCGTCAATCTTGGCCGTCAGCGCGATGCAAGCTGGATCGAGCTTGGCAGCAGCGGCGGCCTTTGCCGGATCTACCGACGAAGTCGTGAGACTAGATCCCAGCATTCCTCCATCGCTCGAGCACCCGGCAACCGATACCGCCAAGGCCGTCACAGTTAGTATCGACGAAAGAAACGATTTCATTTGTCCCCCGGCTTCAATCAGCCGTCCCCCGTGTTCTGTTACGCCAACCGTTGTCTCTCACACGATCAATCGCGACAAGACCCAGCCGACATTGGACCGTGTACCATTGGCCCTTGACAGCCCCGAATCTGTGGACAGGTGAGAATTTGAAACCTTCGCCAGCCAAAAATCCGTCCGCTCACAAGATAATTTTCATGAGTTTTCCGTTTTAAGTCGCAATTTTCGGCCGCGCTAGCCCCTAAAACGGCGAATCACCTGCCAAAGCCACGTACTGAGCAAGGCGACCACAAGCAGGGGGCTCACCAGCAGCAGTCCCGCAGCAGCAATGCCGGCTAATGGGTGCCTCCAATTCAGACGAACGCGATCGCTGGCTTTCAAGCGCCTTTTCGGGGTCAGGATGAGGGCGCCTGATTCGGGACCGCCCATCCAAATTGGCCACTTCGCGGGTACTGCGGGAGGGCGCGCCAAGGGTGGGGGGTCCGTTCGAACAAGATACGCCCGCACCTGCGTCCGCGGGCCCGGCGCAGCACCTGCCGCCCGAGCGCCTCCCGGTGCCGCATCAGGGCGGCTGCGCCTGAATGCGGCTGCCTTTCGTGTCATGTCGAAAACTCACGGATGCTCTGCGGTCCAGCAAGGGCCGCGACAGGGTCTTGAAATCAGGCGCGCTCAAACCGCCATCAACTCAGGCTGCCGTCAAACCGGCCCGTGCTGTTGTCAGCGCTGCACTCACTTCAGCCCGCACAGCGGTCTCTAAATCTCTTAAGCGCGCTTCAATTTCAGCGCCACCCTTAATCGCGATCCGCGCCCGCGCTTTCGCCAGTGGATCGGTTTGTTCGCGCGGCCGCACTTTCTGGGCCGGCGATCCGCCCGCCCCGTGCCCGCGATAGCTATAGGTCATGATGTCGAGAACGACCGCGCCGCGTCCTTGCCGCGCCTCGTCCAGCGCATTGCCGGCAGCGGCCTTGACGTGACGCACATCAAGCCCGTTCACCGACGCGACGCGCACGCCTGCCGCCTCGCAGCGCTGCGTCAGTGCCGACGGCAGCGCGCGACACAAGCTGACGTCGGGCAATTCGGAACTCGTATTTTCCACGATGAAAATAACGGGCAGCTTCGCAGACACGACGCGCATGATGGTGTCGAACATCTGTCCCTGTTCGTCAGACCCATCGCCGACGCACCAAACGGCCGCCTGCCCGTGGGCGCACTGCGACGCAATCTCGGTCAGCGTCGCCGCCAAATCATTGGCCACTTCCGGTTGCGCGCGCGTGCCCTCGCGCTGATCGAGAAGTGATGACATGAGATTTTTCGGCTCGACGCCGCGAGCCAGCATAAATCCGTGGCAGCGCGAGCCCGCGATCAGCTTGTCGGCTGGCCTGGCTGCCATCGATAAACCAGTTGCCACCGCCTCTTGTCCAATCGATAGCGGTGCCAGGATCGTGATGTGCCCGAGCGCATAAAGCTGCGCCGCCTTTTCCTCAAACCGCCTGATTTGCAACATCATGCGATAGGCGATGAATTCTTCGGCCTCACTCCAATTCCAGAACGGATCGGGGACGGCGCTGTCGAGATGATCGGGCATTAAATGATTTCTCTCTTTGCCACGATAACCGTCGCAGAAAATAGGAACGGCTGAGCGCAATGGTCCGCACAAACACGATGAATGTGGCCTCAGTTTAGCGGCCTTCGTCGCGGGCTCTAAGCAAAATTTTACTGTGCGTTGCAGCAAAATCGCCAAGCGAAGCGCTCACGGTGCAGGCACGGCCTCGATCAACACTTTGTCGCCCGGCGCCACGAACCCCAGTTCATCGCGTGCAATCTCTTCGACCAAATCGGCATTGGGGATTTCAGGGCTGAGCAACGCAACGTCGCGCTCTAAGCCCGACCGCACGGCCTCGAGGCTTCTGATCTCGAAATCCAGCAGGCTGGATCGTTCCATCAGTTGTCGGCGCGCCTCGAGGCCATGACGGCCATAGATTGAATGATGCGCAAACGTGACTGTAAAGCCAAGGCAGCAAAGCAAAACAGTGAGCTGCGGCAGTCGCATTCGCATGTCATTTGATGTTGGACGCAGCACGGGTGTTCGAGGTGACGCGAGAAGGAGGAACCGGGAACATGGCCCATTATGCGTTGAGCGTGTTAAACGCAGGTAAAGGCCTGAAAGATTTTGGGATGGGGCAGTCCCTGGGTCGCACACGCAGGGTCGGAGCCGGAACTCAGCACGCTGGTCTCGACAGACTGCCCGGGGCATACTGGGTCACGCCGCTCGACCAAACCTTGAGTTTTCCATGGCCATCCCAAAGCCTCGCTCTGCCACCTATGCCGACATCGAAGCGCTGCCGCCAAATGTAACCGGCGAAATCGCATTCGGCGTTCTGCACACCCATCCGCGTCCCGCGCCACGCCATGCCGTTGCCGCTGGATCGATCATGCAAGAGCTGATCGGCCCATTTCAAAAGCGCGTGGGCGGACCGGGCGGCTGGATCTTCATGTTCGAGCCGGAGCTGCACCTGGGCCCACACGTCGTGGCTCCCGATCTCGCAGGCTGGCGGCGGGAGCGGTTACCGAAACTCCCCGACACGGCATATATCGAAACGCCGCCTGACTGGGTGTGCGAGGTGCTATCGCCTGCCACCCAACGCTTCGACCGCACCGACAAACTCGCCATTTATGCGGCATCGGGTGTCGGCCATTGCTGGTATGTCGACCCGCTCGCCAAGACCCTCGAGGTCTTCGCCCTGACACAAGGCAAATGGCTGATCGCCGCCACGTTCAAAGACGCCGACCCCGTAACCGCACCTCCGTTCGAAGCCCACACCTTCGCCCTCAACGTGCTGTGGCCGTATGACAGTGATCCCGAGCAGGGGTAAACTGGGCGGCGCCAACATTTCTAACTGGCGGTCCGGTGGCGGTCGCTACTGGGCGGCTTCCAGATATTGGCGGCCTTCGGAGACGAACGCGACCAAGTCCTGGTTGAGTTCTTCGCGGTTGGTGTAGAACAGGCCGTGAGGCGCGCCTGAATAAATTTTCAGTTCGGCCGTTGGAATCAGTTCAGCGGCGGCTTGGCCCGTCGGCTCAATCGGCACGGTTTGATCGGCATCACCGTGAATGACGAGCGTCGGCACGTTGATCGACTTGGCCTGAGCGCGAAAGTCGGTTGCGGAAAAAGCGGTCACGCATTCGAGCGTAGCGATGGGCGAGGCTGTCATCGCGACTTCGCAACACGATGCCAGCATCGGCATGCTCACCGGCGACGAGATCATCCCGACGCCGAAAAATTTTTCTGTAAAGTCCGTGAGGAAGGCTGGCCGGTCTTTGCGCAATCCGGCCTGCATGTCTGCAAACACGCTGGCGTCTACGCCGTGAGAATTATCCGCGGTCTTCAACATATACGGCACGATGGAAGACACGAGCACCGCCTTGCTGACACGGCCTTCGCCGTTGTGCCCTGTGAGATACTCGACGACCTCTCCGCCGCCCATGGAAAACCCGACGAGCGTCACATCGCGCAAATCGCAGTGTTTGATCAGAGCGGCGAGGTCGGCACCCATGGTGCGATAATCGTAGCCCGAAAAAGGCTTATCCGAGCGGCCAAACCCGCGCCGGTCGTAGGAAATGCAGCGGAAGCCCGCGCGCGTCAACGGCACGATCTGATATTCCCACATCGCACCCGACAGCGGCCACCCATGAATGAAGACGATCGGTTTTCCCGACCCCAGATCCTCAAAATAAAGACTGGTCCCATCATTCAATTTGAGGAGGCTCATGATCAGATCTCGCGGGCTATTGGGGAGTTGCGAGAGCGCAAACGTTTCAGCCCGCCGCGCGTTCCCGCCTGGGGACGTTAAATTTAGAGATTGGCGAGCCGTTGGCGGGCGGCATCTAAGGCGTCGGGCGTATCAATGTCGGCCAGCAAGCCTGCGTCTCGCACCGGAACGGCGACAGCTTCGCACGCATACCGCTGTAAAAGCCGCTTGCCACCGGAGGGTCCGCTTAGCTGCGCAAGCTCGGTGAAAAAGCGCCTCGGCCACAGCACGGGGCTGACCTGCATTCCGTCCGCGGTTTGTGGATAGAGGATGGGCTGGCCAGCCTTCTCAAACCGGCAGAGCAGCTCATTCAAGAATGAGGCCGTCAGAAACGGCATGTCACCGGGCACGATGAGTGCGCCGTCGATATCGGGTGCTAAGGCACGGATGCCTGCCGCAATCGAGCCGCCCATGCCCTGTCTCCAGTCTGCATTGTGAACCACTTGCAGATTGCTCTGCGGGTGCGCCTTTAGCACTGTTTCGATCTCGTGCGCATCGCGACCCGTCACTGCGATCAGCGAGGCGATGGCGCTGTCCGCCAACGCGCGCGCAGCATGAATGATCAGCGGCTTGCCGCCCAGATCGGCCAACAGCTTGGCGGGTCCGCCGAAACGTTCAGCGGCACCCGCGGCCAGGAGTACGGCAACAATCCGCACTTAGGATAACCCCATCAAAAAAGTGTACGCAACGACGTCACAACGCTATCGGGCGCCGGCGACTTCGGGTTCGGGCACCGCAATATCGGCTGGACGCAACGCTCCAGCCTTCTCAGCGGCTTCGAGGGCTTCGGCCAATTCCTCGCGCGCCTTCTCGGCGCGGCGCTGGCGATTCCAGAGGCTGGCATAGAGGCCTTCGCGCTTCAACAATTCGCCGTGCGTCCCGTGTTCGACGAGACGGCCTTTTTCCAAAACCAATATGTTGTCGGCATGCACAATCGTGCTCAGGCGATGGGCGATGACCAGCGTCGTGCGATTTTTCGCAACGCTGTCGAGTGCGTCCTGGATTTCCTTTTCCGTGTGGCTGTCTAATGCGCTCGTGGCTTCATCGAGGATCAGAATCGGCGGTCCTTTGAGAATGGTCCGCGCGATGGCTACGCGCTGTTTTTCGCCACCCGACAGCTTCAAACCGCGCTCACCGACCATGGTGGCGTAGCCTTGCGGCAGTGTTCGCACGAAGGTATCGATCTGCGCCATGCGGGCGGCCTCGTAGACCTCTTCATCCGTCGCGTCGTGGCGGCCGTATTTGATGTTGTAGAATATGCTGTCGTTAAATAGCACGGTGTCTTGCGGCACGACGCCGATGGCGGCGCGCAAGGATTTCTGCGTCACGTCGCGCAAGTCCTGCCCGTTGATGCTGGCACTGCCCCCGCTCACATCGTAAAAACGCAGCAGAATACGGCTGATCGTCGATTTGCCAGCGCCCGATGGGCCGACAATGGCGACCATTTTTCCAGCCGGCACCTCGAAGGTCAGATCTTCCAGGATGACGCGCTCGGGGTCGTAGGCAAAACGCACGTGATCGAACCGGATCGCAGCCACGTTGGCGACGAGATCCTTGGCGCCGGGCTTATCGGCGACTTCCGGGTTCTGATCGAGAACATCCATCATGCGTTCGATGTCTGTCAGGCCCTGTTTGATTTCGCGGTACACCATGCCCATGAAATTGAGCGGCATGAACAGTTGCAGCATCAGCAGATTGACCATCGC
>JANNUW010000606.1:0-3080 GCA_031414095.1 Hyphomicrobium sp.
GGTACGGCATCAAGGGCACGATCCTGGTGGCGCACGAAGGCATCAATGGAACGGTTTCGGGTACGCCGGACGCGATCGATCAATTGCACCGCTGGCTGCGCGAGGATGGCCGCTTTGCCGATCTCGATCACCGGCGTTCGATGTCACAGATCGAGCCGTTTCAAAAGCTGAAGGTTAAAATCAAGCGCGAGATTGTGACGTTTGGCGCGCCGGGCGTCGACGCGGCCACGCAAGCAGGCACCTACGTCGAGGCACAAGACTGGAACGAACTTTTAGCCGATCCCGGGGTGACGCTGATAGATACGCGCAACGCCTACGAGGTTGATGTCGGCACGTTTCCAGGCAGCATCGATCCGAAGACAGCAGCGTTCAACGACTTCCCCGAATTTGTCAGCGCCAACCTCGATCCGGCGCGCAATCGCAAAATAGCAATGTTCTGCACCGGCGGCATTCGCTGTGAAAAGGCGTCGGCCTATCTGAGGTCAAAGGGCTTCGAGCAAGTCTTTCACCTCAAGGGCGGCATCTTGAAATATCTAGAAACCGTGCCCCTCGATCAAAGTTTATGGCAAGGCGAATGCTTTGTGTTCGATGAACGCGTGGCGCTTCAACATGGGCTGACGGAAGGCGCGCACCGTCTTTGCCCCGTTTGCGGACACCCGGTTTTGCACACCCAGGCAGAGGCAGGGGTGCGCGCGAACGTGCCCCCTGCCAGCGCCGAGAGATGTATCAGTTGCCAGCGGCTTGCCTGATTAGTTGGCTGTGGCGGCCGCGACAGGCGCGGCCGGTTTATCGCGCAGCAGAGCGTGGGCGCTTATGACTGTCAGAGCAAAGGCGCCGCTGACAAAGATGTTGTTTGCGACCCAATCAGGATTGGCGACCGACAGCAACTGTTTGGCGGGGTCGAGCCAAATCACGACCAGCGCTGCGAGCATGCCGAGCAATTGGGCAATAATCAGATACTTGCCGAGGTTGATCATGATGCCGTCGTCGTGGCCGGCCTTTTCATCGCGATCGAGAGCACTGGCAAAGACGAGGCATGCAACGGCAGCAGCGCCAAGCATTGCAAAATAAACCGGCCAGCTCGGCCAGGTTTCGTTCAGCATCAAGCCGTAGCTCACGAGCAGGCCGAGAGCGCCCCAAATCCAGATGAAGCCCATGTGACGTGCGGTCGAGGCGGCAATAGCGCCGCGCGTTGCGTTGGCAGCTTCAAGCTGGCGATGTTCGCGAATCGCAACCATTGCCATCGCGAAGCTGACGATGCCGCTCATGGCCATCAGGCTTGCCGGCGCGCCGCTTGCTGCACTCAGAATTATAGCGCAGACGCTGACAGTCAGAATGATCATCCAAATGATTTGCGACATCAAAAATTCTCCCCAGCCGAACATGCTGTCCGGACGTTTGCTGATGCCGGCACAATGCAATTATTTTATTTAAGAGCGGTTAAGCAATGTGGCGCGCCGGCGGGCGCCCTTGAACGCGGTTACAGGATCGCTAATTGGTGAGCAACTCGCGTGCTGTTTGCCGCTGCTGTCCCTCCTCGCCGTAGATGAACCTCAGGTAAATTTTGGGTTCAGAACGCGTTCAGACCCCCTCCTGTAAAACCGCATCATCCACTCGAGAGGTGGTCGAGTAGAGTGATCCGGTAGAGGTGGATCCTCAAGATTAACCCAGGAGATTACACACTATGTTGAAGCACACTCTTTTTGCCCTCGGCGCCCTTGCTGTCACGATGGCTGGTGGCCTGACCACAGCTCAGGCTGGCGGTTCGAGCGTGAACATTGAACAGTATGGCATCGGTAACGGCGTCGGTGGCGCCCAGACCGGCCGTCGCAATCGTCTGACCGTGATCCAGGGCGGACGCTACAACAGCGCCATCAGCAATCAGGCAGGTGGCAACAACGTAGCCGTCATCGGCCAGCTTGGCCGCCGCAACTCGGCCAACACGGCCCAGCGTGGACGTGGCAACATTGCCGGTGTCGCTCAGTTCGGTTCGGGCCACACAGCGGTCACATCGCAGGACGGCCACGGCAACGCAGTCGGCGTCATCCAGGCTGGCCGTAACAACAGCGCCAACACCCGCCAGGTCGGTGCCGGCAACGTCTCGGTGATCGTGCAGGACTAACGGCCGATTAAATTGAAAAAATGACCGGGAAAGCACCCTCATGCTTTCCCGGTTCTCGCTAACTCCCACCATTCTCGGACGACGTCTCAAGGAGACATATCATGTCCTATCATCTGAAGCCTTTGGCACTGCTGGCTGGTTCGGGCGTACTCGGACTTGGTTTTGTCATGGCAGCCCCTGAACCGGCCGCGGCTGGCGGCTCGGGTTTGCGCTGTGAAATTTATCAGTCCCATCGCGGCGGCAGCACAGTCCTGGAAGGCGTCGTTTTTTCAGGCAGCGCCGTTGACGGCTCGTATCAGTTCACTGTCACCAAATCGGGCGGCGGCGGCAGCTCAAACATCAACCAGGGCGGCGAATTCAGCGTCAGCGCCGGCGGCAAGAGCACGGTCGGAACCGTCGCGCTTGGCGGCGACGGCGGCTACTCGGCGACCCTGCGCGTGACGGCCGATGGCCACTCGACGGCTTGCAAAGAACGCACCGGCGGCTCGCTGTAAATTTGCCGCGTGAGAAGTACATCAACGTCTGGAGACCACCTATGACCACTAAATCTTTGATCGTTGCAGCGTTCCTCGCGACCGTGTGCGGATATGGTCTGGGTGCGTCTCCGGTGATGGCCGGTCAGGGCAAAACCGTTGTCCTGACGGCAAAAGGCAAAGACGCGCAGGCAGTGCGCGATAGTTTGCGCATCTACAGCTGGGCACAAGGCACGCGCAATAACGCCGTCGTCGGTCAGCGCGGCACCCGTAATGCGGCCGGCATTGCGCAGCAGGGCTCGGGAAATCTCGCCATCGTCGGGCAACGCGGCCGTAACAACTCAGCTAATCTTGCTCAGAATGGCAATAACAACACCCTCGCCGTCTTTCAGGTGGGCCGTAACCGCCAAGTCGATGCATCGCAGATCGGCAACGGAAAAACCGCGATCATCGTGCAAACTGGCAGGTAACGCCTGCCGCATTTG
>JANNUW010000607.1:0-13895 GCA_031414095.1 Hyphomicrobium sp.
TGCAAGGGCGTGACGACGAATCTGCTTTATGGCGCGACGCAGCACCCGATGAATGCGGCACTGACATCCGGCGGCTCATCGGGTGGGGCCGCATCGGCGGTTGCGGCAGGGTTAGTACCGTTGGCCTTGGCGAGTGATGGCGGCGGCTCCGTGCGCCGGCCCGCCGCTCTTGTTGGTGCCGTGGGCTTCAAGCCATCGACAGGAGCAATTGCAAATCCCGAAGCCCTCTCGCACACCAGCGTGATCGGCGTAATGGCCATGACCGTCACCAGCGTCTCGGCGATGTTCGAGGTTCTCGCTGGCCGCGACGAGCGCGATCCCGTTTCAATTGATCTCCCGCCCGATTCCGGACAACCGCTCGAAGGCATGCGGCTGGCGTGGTCGCCGCGTCTTGGCCTCAACGTGTCAGTGGATGACGATGTGGCGCGCGGCATGGAGGAAGCAATCGAGCGGCTTCGGTCATCGGGTTTCCATATCGCGCGCGCCGATCCGGTTTGGCCAGCGGGAGCCAGCGAGGATGCGCTGATGCCACTCCAGTTTGGTTCGCTCGCAACTACCTTCGGCGATCGTTGGCGGTCCGAACCTCATCTGTTTGATCCCGATATAGCCGTCCAGATCGAGAACGGGTTGAAACTGCGCAGCGGAGATCTTTGCCGCGCTGCGGAGCTTAGCCTCGCGATCGCGCATGCTGCCGCTCAGTTCTTCGCGCTGGGTTTCGATCTACTGCTCTCTCCCACCTCGCCTTGCGTTGCCTGGCCGCTCGCCAGACTTGGTCCGGAAACAATAGGCGGCGTTGCTGCCGGGCCGCGTGGCCATGCCGTCTTCACACCTTTCTTCAATCACGCTTTCTGTCCGGCGGTTTCCATACCTGCGGGCCGAGGCAGGGCCGGCTTACCGATCGGGTTGCAGATCGCTGGCCCGCGCTTTTCCGACCGTCTAGTTCTGCGAGCGGCTGCATGTGCCGAGTCGATTCTAGGGGCCGTTGGATGACAGCTTCAATAGTTCGCTCCCAAGCGATGCTGACGCGGGCACTCAACAAACAGGACTGCAAAGTTATCACAGATGGCGCCTTCGTCGAAGAAGACGGTATCATCGTCGAAGTGTCAACTTATGACGCGCTGTCGCGAAGGTTCCCTACCCTGCCGGTCCACGGAACGGCAGAAGACGTCGCTGTGCCAGGTTTCGTCAACGCCCACCACCATGTCGGGCTGACACCATTTCAGCTCGGCGCACCCGATCTTCCTCTCGAACTCTGGGTGATCGCCCGCATGGCGGCGCGCGATGTCGATCCCTATCTCGATACGCTCTATTCCGCCTTCGAACTCATCTCCTCTGGTGTCACTACTGTCCAACATATTCACGATACGGCGGAAGGTAGCCTAACCGAAGTGAAAGCTCGGCTTGACGCGATCATCCGCGCCTATCGAGATATTGGTATGCGAGCTTCGGTCTGCTATGGCATCGCCGATCAAAACCATATCGTGCATCAATCGAACGAAGCGTTCCTGGCGAGCTTGCCCGTCAAACTCAGCCGGCCTCTAGGAGCTATGCTGGACCGCATCAAGGTCGGCCTCGAAGGTGGTCTTGATCTCTTCCAGTCTCTCCATGCCGAACACGCCGAAAGCCGCCGCGTCCGTATACAACTTGCACCAGCCAATCTGCACTGGTGCTCTGATACCGCGCTTCGGCTCATAGCTGATACGGCCCAACGCCACGAAGTACCGCTGCATATGCATCTGCTTGAGACGCGGGTTCAGCGCGACTATGCGCTCTCTCGTTTTGGCGAAAGCGCATTCGCTCACCTCAAACACTTCGGCCTTCATGGCCCGCGCCTAACCATCGGCCACGGTGTTTGGCTTACACCACGGGACATCGAGGCCGTTGCAGAAAGCGGAACCTCCGTATGCATCAACTGCTCATCAAACTTGCGTCTACGCAGCGGCCGGGCACCGCTCCACGCGCTTGAGGCGGCCGGCATTAACACCGCCATCGGCATCGACGAGGCGGGGCTCAACGATGATCGGGACATGCTGCAGGAAATGCGTCTCCTCCATGCATCAAACTGCGATTCAGGGTTGGACGGCCATACGCCGGGCACAGGCCAGGTCTTCCGCATGGCAACTGTGGGCGGCGGCGCAACTACGCCCTTCGCAGGAACGATCGGTGTGATCGAAGCCGGAAAATCTGCCGATGTCACTTTGTTCGATTGGCGCGCTATTTCATACCCCTATCTCGATGCCGGCCACCCTATAGCAGACGCCATTTTGCGACGTGCAAAACCAAGCGATGTCCGTCTCGTGATGTGCGACGGACGGGTGATCTACGAGAACGGTGTCTTTACGAACATTGACAGCAAGGCTGTGATTGCTGAACTGCACAAATTGATGCACAGCGCGCTGCGACCAAGCGAATTGGATCGAAAATCCCTGGCTGCCGCACTCGCGCCTTTTGTCAGGCGATTCTATGGTTTTGCCAGCTGACCGAATTCAGACCGAAGCGCCGCAGTAACGCCCCCACTAGAGCATTTTGATTTTAGACGGCGTCGTAGCCAGCCAGCATTTCTGCAGTAGTTTTTGCATTCGTCTGGCTTGTGTCAACGGTTCTCTCCTTTGCCTTTCTGAGCAGATGCTTGAGTTTGTAGAAGACCTGTTCGATGGGGTTGAGATCAGGGCTGTGGGGTGGCAGAAACAGTAAACGCGCTCCAACCGATTTGATGGAGTCCCTGACAGCTTTTCCTTTGTGGCTCCCCCGATTGTCCATGATCAATATGTCTCCTGCTTTCAATGCTGGCGGGAGGAACTGCTCGGAGCTGCAAGGCATAAATCCTCAATCAACTAATATCAGATCGTATTTTAAGGCTTGATAATACAACAAATCTAGTTAAGGTGAACGTAACCGGACGCTTCTGACGGCTCGCCGGTAGGACTGGTTAACAGCCTCGCTACCGATGACGAAGCGGCTGATGCTCGATGAATTTTCACTGAGTGACGGAATCCAGAGTTGGACAGTAAGACGAATGACTTCTTAACCGATCAGAGGATCGCGGAATGAACGGAAAAACGAGAAACCACAATAGCAGTCAGACCGTGATGACAGTGTGCGGACCGATCACCCCAGAAGAACTTGGGATCGTCATGATGCATGAACATCTGTTGCATGACGATGTCGAACAACCTTGCTGGTTTGCCCCACCGGAAATCGCCAAGTCCCAGGGCTGGGCAGACAAACCGGTTTGCATGGAGCGCCTGGGCATACTTCACCGCTCTCCATTTGCAATAAGGGACAACACTCAATTGACCATGAGAGATCCTATTGCGGAAGAGCTGGGTTATTTTGCTTCTGCAGGTGGGGGTACTATAGTTGAGCTGTCTTGCCAAGGACTTCACCCAAATCCTATTGGTTTACGTGAAATATCACGATTGACTGGCGTTCATGTGGTGGCTGGCTGCGGATACTATGTCGAGCACTCTTTACCTCAGGGATTCGCGGATCGCACAGTTGACAATATCGCGCATGAACTGATTAAGGAAATCCGAGAGGGCTTTGGATCAACTGGCATTCGTCCCGGGATCATAGGAGAAATTGGTACGTCCGGGCCCATAACTCCAAACGAAAAGAAAAGCCTGCACGCGGCCGCAGTCGCAGCACGCGAAACCGGTCTTTCAGTGATGGTTCATCTTGGAATGACAACAGAGCAAGCGTTCCCTTCATTTGACATTCTGACATCAGAGGGCATGCCAGCAGATCGAATTGTAATGAACCATATGGACGAGGCAAATGACTTAGACTATTCCCGGCGAGTTGCCGACCTTGGATGCGTAATTGAATACGACACATTTGGATCGGAATGGTACTACGATTCTTGGAATACTTATGAACCCCGGGATACTGAGCGCGTTCAAGCGGTGGCAACTCTATGCAGCGAAGGTTACTCCAACCAGATCACACTTAGTCAGGATGTTTTCTACAAGCAAAGCCTAAAGGCCTATGGCGGTTGGGGTTACTCGCATATTTTAGAATCAGTTCAGCCAATGTTTTGTAATGCGGGCGTGACGCAAGCACAACTGAATCAGATGTTGGTCGTGACACCGCAGCGTTTGCTCATTCCTGCTGGAACTGGGTAACGAACGAATGGAACAAATGGCAAGACAGCTTAAGTCTCTTTTCGAAATACTTGACAAGGAGAATTTTGAGAAAGTCTCGACACTCCTAACTAACGACGTCGAACTTGCCGATGAATTGACAGGTGGCTGGCTCCGGGGCCGGGATGACGTCTCCATTTACCTAAAGCGACAGAAAGGTATCGTGACTAATGTGCAGTCGATCCTTTCATCGATCTCGACAAGTGAGCTATCCACACAATCAAGATTATCAACTTTTTTCGTGACGCAGAGTTACCTGCTCTCCGGTCGGCCACATGAAGAAGAAATGGTTGGCGTTGCCATATTTGATTCCGTCGGGGAGAAGGACTTTCTACTGCGTTTGCTGCATCTGGCACCTCTGCGACCCGCGATCAATTTGTGAAAGAGCGAAATGGTGGGAATGAGATGGGTAAATTCATTTGTAGTGCAGCTTAGAGTGTTCAACTGAAGTTCAATACGTCAGGCAAGAGCAAAAATGCAACAGAGGAGAGAGAAATGAGATTGAAATCGGACGTTAATCGTCGAGAACTACTCCAGATCATGGGTGTTGGTCCTGCCACTTTGTCCATGTTCGGACTTCTTTCAATGACGAATTCCGTACATGCAGCTGAGTTGATCAGGACTCTAATGTGGGAGGGCTATGAAAAAATCCATCCTGAGCCTGAGGGATACAAAATTGTTCCGACATTCATGGCAGCCAACGAAGATCCAATCAACAAACGAGGCACATACGATATTAGCGTGGGCATCCTCGGTATCTATCCTACCCTTCATGCTGCTGGCGTCATGCAACCCATTGATAGCTCCCGCATACCGAACTGGTCGCTTCTTGATCCACGTTTCACAAATGATCCACTGATCATGCAAGGAGGAAAACTTGTTGGCGTACCCTATGCTTGGGCCAGTCTGGGCTTTACACATATTGACAACGGCGGCGAGGCACCCAAAAGACTTGAAGATTTGTTGGCCCCCAGATTCAAAGGTAAAGTAGGCATCGGTGACGATGGGAACTCAGTAATCATTCAGGTTGCGAGAATGTTGGGTCTTGGCGGCGATCAGCCGGGACATCTGACAAAGAATGAAATGGATCAAGTGTTCGATGCTCTCGCGAAATTCAAGGAAAACTCTTTCGGCGTGATTTCCAACCCTTACGCGGAGTTCGCTGGCGCTTACACGCGTGGCGAGATCATAGCCGCTTTTCCTGATAACGCGCCAACAACACTACGTGTCGCCGAGGCTGGGCTAACTGCTCACGTTGTGTTTGATGAAAATTCTTCATTTTCTTGGATAGACGCGCTGTTCGTCGCCGCAGATACCAAACTGACAGATACGATCTACAAGTTTTTAAATGATGTGCTTCGTACAGAAACCCAGTATCGAATCGGGAAGGACCTTGGATGGGCGGTCGCAAACGCTGAAGCGATGTCACGCCTTGCAGCTGAGGGTCCGCTCTGGTCTGACTACAAGGACATGGAGGCAGCGTTCAAGAAGGCCCCGAATGTGGCTTGGCCGCCTTTGGAATCGGAGCAATATCAGACATACGATGTTTGGCTCAAGCGCTGGCAGGACTTCAAGGCCTCCTTTTAGCCGATATTTAGGTTCTGGTCATTCGAAAAATGAGGGGATCAATCCACATGTCTAGGCCAGAGATTGGAACGCTAGAAGTCAGGAAGATTAGACGCGAATTTGGTCGGGTTCGGGCGGTGGATACTTTAAACTTGAAGGTCGAGAAGGGTGAGTTTCTCACACTTCTCGGCCCCTCAGGTTGCGGTAAGACTACGCTGCTGCGTATGATCGCCGGTCTTGAAAGACCTGATACAGGTTCGATACTGATTTCTGGGCTGGATATGACGCATTCACCTCCAGAGCGGAGGCCCGTGAACTACGTCTTCCAAAATTACGCGCTCTTCCCACATCTAAATGTTGAACGGAACATTGGTTTTGGTTTGAAAGTTGCCGGTACGAACGCTAATGAGGCCGAGAAGCGTGTTTCTGAAGCAATAGCAGTGGTTCAGTTGCAAGGCCTGGAGCTTCGCCGCGTAGATCAACTTTCGGGTGGACAACAGCAGCGCGTTGCCCTTGCACGTGCCATCATCAACAAGCCAGATATTCTGTTACTCGACGAACCGTTAGGAGCGTTGGATCTCAAACTTCGCAGGGAAATGCAGTACGAGCTCAGACAACTGCATCGGCGCCTCGGGAGTACCTTCATTTACGTCACTCACGATCAGGAAGAAGCGCTGACGATGTCGGACAGAATCATCGTTATGAGAAATGGCACAATAGAACAATCCGGCAGTCCGAAGGACATCTACAAAGTACCAGCAACACGGTTTGTCGCTGAATTCATCGGAGAAACCAACATACTTCTTGGAACCTGCATTGGGTCACAAGTCAAACTCGAATGCGGAGCTGAATTTGAGGCGCGCGCCGAGGTCAGTGGCCAGGTTGCAGTTTCAGTGCGCCCCGAAGATATCTGGATATCAATTAATGAGCGAAAGCTGTCGGACAAGGCAGTAACCCTTACTGGAAGGATTGTTGACACCCTGTTCTTGGGCTCATTTAATCGACACAAGATTGAATTGGATGGGGGTATAATGCTCACCATTCAGCAAGCGGCTATAAATCAGAATACGCCGTTGCCAGGAGACAGTGTCGCTGTATCATGGCTTCCACATGATGCAGTGGTCTTACCCGTGTGAGGAGCTTGCGGAACATAGCATCGACACTCCGGGATACCCCAGGAAGTGGCAGACTCCATTCGCTATTACCACCGATGGCAACCCTGCCATCATTGGTGTTATTAACCATTGGCCTTTTTCTGCCTGTGGGCGTGTTTTTCTTTTTTAGTTTTTGGGAAGCGCGTCTTTTCCGATTGTCGAGGAACTGGTCAATTGACCGTTATTCTGAAGTTGTATCAGATCAGCTCTATCGCGGTGTGATTTATGACACCCTCGCGCTAGCTTTCTTTGTTGCAACAATCGTCGTCTTCCTCGCGTATATCTGTGCGTATGCCATGCGATTTTCTGTAGGGCCCATGCGGCGTATTCTTATCCTATTCGTTGTGGCCCCTGCCTTAGCTTCCTACCTAGTTAGAATTTACGCATGGAAGACGATTCTGAGCCCAAATGGTGTGCTGAATTGGCTGCTTATGACCATGGGGCTGACTGATCAGCCCGCAGACTTGCTTGGTAGCCTTGGTCTCACTGTAACCTTCGTCCACATACTTTTCCCGATTGCGTTTCTACCGATTTATGCGAACCTAGAAGCAGTTAATCGCGATGTAATCTGGGCCGCACGGGATGCCGGTGCCGGACCGATACAAACGTTCGTCTATGTGACTCTACCATTGACAAAGCGAAGTATTGTCACCGCCTTTCTTTTGGTATTTATTCTAACTGCAGGCGATTACGTTACACCGCAACTTATCGGTGGCCGTGGCAGCTTGATGGTAGGTCGCGTAATTTACGACCAATTCGGGATAACAGGGAATTTCCCATTGGCTTCAGCACTATCTTTCTCATTGATACTTGCAGCAGTCATTTTTCTTGCGTTGCTCTTTTTTGTATACAGGGTTCTCGCCGCACTCACCAGTCTTGTCATCTCGCCAATGATTAGCTCTCTAAGGTTTACGCCCACTCCGAGACTCCTAGGGTCTATCCCTTGGGGCAAACTGCTCGTTGGACTAATGCTCCTCTATTTGTACTTTCCGCTCTTACTCGTGGCGATCCTTTCATTTAACGATCTGCCTATCGCCTCGTTCCCCTTTCGCGGTTTTACATTGAAATGGTACCATGAGATATTCTCAGATGATGTTATTCGGCGTTCATTCGTGACATCCATCCAAGTCGCCTGTCTGGTCTCAATCTTATCCGTATTGATCGCTGTTCCCGGTGCTTTTGCTGTCACCCGCCGACACTTTGTTTCGAAGCCCGCCTATTTGGCATCAGTTGTACTGCCAATTTCTTTGCCAGGTGTTGTGATAGGGTTTTCGATTTTAGCGGTAATCCGATTTCTTGATTGGAGACCATCGTTGGTCTCAGTGGTATTAGGGCAGACCTTATACGCATTTCCTTTCGTTCTTCTAATCATGACTACCGCGCTACACGACTTCAATCGTACGGTCGAAGAAGCGGGACGAGATCTTGGGTGCACGTATTGGGGCATGCTTTATCGTGTCATGTTGCCAATTCTCTTACCAGTCATGCTTGGAGCTTCGATCATAGTTTTTGCAATTTCGATGGATGAATTTGTTATAACAAATTTCTTAGTTGGGTCTGAACCAACGCTCCCGACAGTGATCTGGAGCATAATGAATCGTAGGGGAATTCCACCAACCGTGAATGCTGTCGCCACTATATTGGTCGCGATTTCTCTTTTATTCGTCATTTCTGTTGCGGTATATACATTGAAAAGCACGAACAAAAGGGCTAGGGTGATTAGGAACTGGGAAGACTGAAGTGGAGAATCCCCACTGAGTGCGTCCATTGGGATTGCTGGTTCATAATCGGCTTTTGGTTAGTTGGGATGATGGTTTCGGATGCAGGTGGGCGGTCACCCGACATCTACTAAATTTATGCGCGGCAAGCCGCCACCGGCATTGGGTTAGGTCGACAGTCGGGCACCTTGGCATTATAATGCTAATATTCCTTCCCGACAAAGGCAACGGTCCATTATTCCGACGTTGGGCCAGACTTGTCTTTCAACAGTGACGTAGTCGACCTAGCCAACCCGCTGACCTTGCCCCGAAGTTCTATCCAGTTCTGAGTTTGCTCTGACGGTTGCACAGCGCCCGATGGCCATTGCTTGCTCCGGGCGTTGTGGTTGGTGAACTCGGATGGCGTAGGCCGTGTTGACAAATTGTTTCATCCATAGGCGAATTGAGACGATGTGTAAGCGTCCGGTGATGGCCGCGATCAGTTAACGCCGTGGCATTTTTTGTATTTCTTGCCTGATCCGCAGGGGCATGGATCATTGCGTCCGGTGTTCTTGAAGGTGGCGTTTGCGGATGCTGGAGCGATCTGATTGTGGGCGAGCCGCCAGTAGGAGAGGATTTCGACCCATTCGGGGATCAGGTCCGGGGCCTCGGCGGTGAGCCGGTGCTGCTCCGGTTCGGGCAGCTTGCTTTCACCAATGGCAATGGCGATGAGGGAGCGGAGTCCGGAGAAGGCTGCGACGGCATCTGTGTCGCCGCTCTCGATGATGGCCAGCCAGCTTGCAGACGAGAGCGCCATGGCGTGCCGGAAGCCTTCGGCCCAAAGTTCCCAAAGAACCTCATCATTACGGGTATCGACGGCGAAGACCGGCTCATAGGCGGCGGGACCTGGAAGCAGGCTTGTGGCGATGCTGTTGTAGTGGTCCATGATCAGGCCGGTAACTGTCTGAACCTGCTTCATGTTGTCGAAGACGGGGGCATGATCCTCAGCTCCGCTCTGGCTCCAGATGTGCGGCATCCAGCGGCTGGGCAGGATCATCTCCGGGCAGACGATCACGCCTGCCAGGAAGCCATCCAGTTCGTCAATGAGCATGGCCTCGTCGTGCTCGTCCGACAGGCCGAGCAGAAAGTCACTGAGCTGATCGAGCTTGCTCTTGGCGGCGGCCATCACTGTCCCAATTCCACGGCAGGAGTTTTGTAATGCGATTGATGGGGTGATCGGCGATGCGGGTCAAGATGGAGCGGAGATACGCCTCCGGATCAAGTTGATTGAGTTTTGCGGTTTCGATCAGCGAGTAGATGGCGGCGGCACGCTTGCCGCCGCTGTCCGACCCGGCGAAGAGGTAGTTCTTGCGGCCAAGGGCGATGCCACGGATCGAGCGCTCGGCAGCGTTGTTGTCGATCTCGATGCGGCCATCATGGAGGTAGCGGATCAGGGCTTGCCAGCGGCCAATCGCATAGCGCATGGCGGCGGCGAGATCGGATTTGCCCGAGAGTTTTGGCAATGCCACTTCGATCCACGCCTTCATGTTCACCACGAGTGGTGCTGCATGTTCTTCGCGGTATAGCTGCCGCTCATCTGGCGGCCTGCCCCGGATATCGCCTTCTATTTTGTAAAGCATGCCGATGCGGTCGAGGGCTTCCATGGCGGCGGGTGAAGCGGTTGCCGCATGTACATCGAAGAACTTGCGCCGGACATGGGCCCAGCAGGCAGCTTCCGTCACGATGCCTGTTTCGAAGATGGCGTTGAAGCCTGCATAGCCGTCGGCATGGAGAACGCCATTGAAGCTCTTAAGATGGCGTTGCGGATGCTCGCCCTTGCGGTCGGCTGAGTAGAAGAACACCGCTGCCGGTGGCCGGTCCGAGCCATAGGGCCTGCCATCACGAACATAGGCCCATAATCTCCCGGTTCGGGTTTTGCCAAGGCCCAGAGCAAGTACGGGAACTGGCGTATCGTCGCCGTGCAGCACGTCTGAAGCCATGACCTCTTTGCGCATTGCCTCAACCAGGGGATCAAGCAGGGCCGCTGACCGGCCCACCCAATCAGCCAAGGTGGATCGTTCGAGATCAACACCCTCGCGGGCATAAATGCCCGATTGCCGGTAGAGCGGCAGGTGATCGGCATATTTGGCGACCAGGACATGGGCCAGAAGACCGGGACCCGGCCTTCCCCTTTCGATCGGCAGTGACGGCATTGGTTCCTGCACAATGGTCTCACACGTCCGGCACGACAGTTTGGGTCGCACATGGCGGATCACCTTGAACGATGCGGGCACATATTCCAGCACCTCCGTCACATCCTCACCGAGCTTGCGCATCGCGCCGCCGCAGTTCGGACAGGTGCAGGCCGGTTCGTGGACATCTTCTTCTCTTGGCAAATGCTCCGGCAACGGCTTGCGATACGGCTTCCCGGCAAGAGCCTGAACGGATGCAGGGCGTTCCACAGCGTGCTTACCCTCATCCTCGCGCAACTCATCAAGCTCAAGTTCCAGTTGCTCAACCTCGCGGGCGATCTTCTCAGACGATTGCCCGAACTGCATCCGCTTCAGCCTGGCGATGCGGGCTTCCAGCTGGGTGATCTTGAGAGCATTCGCCCTTGCATCGGCTTTGAGACCTGCATTCTCATCCGCCAATGCCCACACCAGTTCCCGAAGCGCTTGCGTATCATCCGGCAGATTGGCGAGGTCGGTATCCATGGAGATCACAGTAGCGCCCGCACCTGTGATCCGCCCCTGCGCACTCTGCCGCGAGTCAATCCGCCGCCATACTATCCGGCAAGCTCTGGCCTGTAGGTCCGCTGCGGCGCGCGCCAGTCAATCCCTTCCAGGAGATAGCCCAATTGTGCCGCTGTGATCGTCACCGCATCACCATTCGTTGCGGGCCAGATGAAGCGGCCCCGCTCCAACCGCTTAGCAAATAGGCACACTCCCTGGCCATCGTGCCAGAAGAGCTTGATCAGGTCACCACGCTTGCCCCGGAAGACAAAAAGCTGCCCGCCAAAGGCGTCATGCTTCAGCTTCTCCTGCACCAGCATGGCCAGGCCATCAAAGCCTTTGCGCATATCCGTGTGCCCTGCCGCAAGCCAAACCCGAACACCTGCGGGAACAGGGATCATCGCCCTTCCAGAGCCGCAATGACCTGCTTGAGAGTACTGGTTTCAACGGGCCCAGACACACGCAACTTGTGGCCACCGGCCAACTCGATCTCAATCAAGCCACGATCAATACCTTGTGCTGATGCCGAAGCCGCAACAGGCGATGGAGATGGCAACACAACGGGCAGGAAGGCTTCCGATGTCTTCCGGACCGCCTTCTTCTTTCCGGCCATGCCCGCCTCACGGCGCCACCGGAACACAAGGCTTGATGCTACGCCATGCTTGCGTGCAACCGACGACACAGACTGTTCCTCCGTTTCCGCCAAGATCACTTTCTTCTCAGCGTCCGTCCAAGTCCGCCGCGTCCCCGCGACAATCGAAAATCTCTTCTCTTGGTTATATCCAGACATAGGCACCGCACAGCCCTAAGCAATAGCGACAATCGTCACCAAGACATAGCTTCAACCCTATCTCGCCAATCCAAACAAGGCGGCCAAAACCGGACGCTTACGACGATGTGGATGAAGCCTGAGTAGCTACGCGCTGTCTTGTCATATCTTGTCGCGAGGCGTCTGGCATTTTTGAGTTTGTTGAAGCTTTTCAGGAGACTATAGTGATCAGGGGTTTGTTGAGCGACAAGGAATGGGCCTGTCTTGAGCCGTTTGCAATTTCACGTGGGGCTGGCAGCGGGCGTCGTCCGAAGAACCACCGCCTTGTTCTGGATGGTATTTTCTGGATTGCGCGAACCGGCGTGGCATGGCGTGACCTGCCGGAGTATTTCGGCAAGTGGTCATCGGTTTACCGGCAGTTCAGGCGCTGGACGCTGTCCGGCTTGTGGGAGCTGATCTTCGACGCTTTCAATGACAGTGGTGGCGGCAATCCAAGTCTGCAAATAATCGACATGAACTGCCCATCGTCAGAAAAGTGTGTTAATCGATTTACTTTCAACTCCGACTGGGCACCAAACTTTAGAGTCCAATTGTGGTCTAGACCATCTGCGTGACCGATCAGTCGATACCTAGTTTTTTCTTCTCCACCAGATACTTCCAGCGGCAGGTGAGTGTGCGCCGCGAACGCTTGCCCACTTAACCACTCTGACAAGCTGCAAGTAATTTCAACTGATAAGGCAGGTATCTTCAGAAAAAATTCATGGCCAATCGATTTGCGCTCGATCGAAAACTCCAAGTCAGCGGATAGACTTGTTGAAGCAAAATATGCGTTTGTGAGCAAACCTTGATAGGAGCCTTCTCGTCTTCTCAGCGCTAAACAGGGTTTCCCATCAAATGATCCAGAATTGATCGCCCAGGACTTGCCACCCCATGAAACCGTGAACTGATCATTGGAGAGCATGAATTCCGGTTCACCGGACGGGGTAGCAAAGGCAACCGGGGAAAATAATGCTAGATTTGAAGCTGCTAGCGAACCGGAAATGAAACTGCGTCGTGTGACCGAGATTCTTTGCGATTGCTCAAGACTCGATTTCCACTCGCTCCGAAGCGAGCGGCTTGTCAACGGCCCGATATCGAGGTCAAACGTTCGCATCAGACGCCCCCAGCCTGACTTTAGTCTTTCTCCTTAGTCAATCCGATGTCAACAGACTTTGTCGATTTGCTCTAACGGAGAGGATCTTACGTTTTTGATACGGTCACTGCAACAGTTCACGCGATCTCTTAGCATTTCCAATTGACGATCTTTCGCTGCAGGCCGACTCTTTGCGGATTTTACATTCGGATGGTGAGCTACGGTAACTCACGTCCGAACACTTTGGAATGTGGGCCCATGACCACCAGTGAATCCGATCTTCGAAAAACGAGGTCCGACCGATTGGACGATGAGGTGATTAGCCTGAAAGAGAGCGCGCGGATTGCCAGTATCTCACTCTCGACGCTGCGTCGACAAATTGAGGCTGGCGAGGGGCCGGCAGTCGTACGCTTGTCGCCGCGGCGAGTTGGTATTCGCTGGTGCGTGCTGAGAGCGTGGCTCAAGCAATGCGAAGACCAATCCAGTCGTTGACTATCGCTAGAGTTGATCTTCCCATAGTCTTCCCAGCGCGCGAATTTGGGAAGATTGCTGCCAACGAAATACGCTTATCTCTTTGATTTCCTTGGTGGGCGCAGTAGGACTCGAACCTACGACCCGCTGATTAAGAGTCAGCTGCTCTACCACCTGAGCTATGCGCCCGTCCCGAAAAGGACGTATGGCCCCGCGTGAAGCAGGGCCAACG
>JANNUW010000608.1:0-15345 GCA_031414095.1 Hyphomicrobium sp.
TTAGCGCTAAACAAGCGTTAAAGGCAGCACGTTAACGGTTGGTAACTGCCGATTGAGGGCGATACAGGGCTTCCAGGCGGCTAAAACGCGGCACGGGCTTAGGCCCACAAACCGTAGGTAGGGTCAAGCGGAGCGCGACCCAACATTCCACGGGCGGAGCCAGCCATGTTGGGTCGCGCGTCATGCTTTGCGTGCGGAGCACGACGAGCTTGACCCAACCTCCGGATCACAATGCTGTTTCTCTCTTAGTTGGCTTTGCGGCGGCGCTTTGCGGGGGCTGGCTTATCGAAGCCACCAAACACATTTTGCAGGAAGTTGCCTAAAGTCTGTTTCTTGACGCTGCCTGTGGTGCCAGCGTCGTCGCTGTAGCTTTGCGAGCCGCCAAAAATGTTGCCCCAGTCATCTGGTGACTGCGCATACTGCACGCGGCGGAAGGGAACGGGCGCCAGGTGATCGGCGCCAACCGCGATCTGATCGAAGCGGCCTGCCAAGGCGAGTTTGATGCGTTGCTCATGTCCGTACACGTCTTTGAAGATGCGCTCTTCGCCCGCATCGTCGACCACGTCGGTGAAGTAGGTCACGTGAACGGGTATCCTGCTCTCGACAGCTACCGGAACTTCATCGGGGTTGCTGTCGAGAATCTCGTTCACGCGCGTTGCCGGCCATGCCTTGTCGATCATGAGCAATGCGGCTGCGAATTGCAGCGGATTGCGCACACGCATGCAACCATGGCTGAACGGACGGCTTGGCTCCTCGAACAGGCCCTTAGCCGTCGTGTCATGCAGATAGACGCCGTGTTTATTTGGGAACACGAACTTGACGAGGCCGAGCACGTTGCGGTCGCCCGATGGCTGGAACACATCGTAATTGCGGATATCAGCGCTGCCCCAGTCGACACTGCTCGGGCTGACTTCGCGGCCGTTGCGCATCAGCTTCAAGCCTTGCCGCTGGAACGATCCGCCGCCGCGGGCCAAGCTTGGATACAGTTCCAAGACCTTAATGCTCTCGGGTACGTTCCAGCGTGGATGAAAAATTATGGTTTCGAGCTGATCGGAAAAGACCGGAGTTTGCTTGTCGAGTTGACCGGTCACGATGCGTTCTTCAAACGTCACTTTGCCGTTCTGCACAATGCGAACCATGAACTCCGGGATGTTGACCGACACATAAGTGTCGCCGAGCTCGGCCGGCATCCAACGCCATTGCTCCATGTTGGCCAGGAGGCGCTTGGGGTCGGGAACTTGGATGTCGTTGAGGGCCGTCCGTGTGCTCCTGCCGACAATTCCGTCAGGCTTTTTGCCCTGCGATGTCTGGTAGGCTTTGACGGCTTCTTCGAGCGTGGTGTCGTAGATGGTCGGGTCAGCGGAGATGCCGCCAGCTTGAGCCGTGCCGGCATTCAAGCGCTGTCGCAACACTGCGATGTCGGCGTGCTTCATCCCGGGCACCAGTTTGGGCCCCGACGACGGCAGGCGCACGAGGCCGCTAGACTCGGCCGTCTTAGTGCGCATGGCGAGATACTTCTGGCGCAGCATCTCGAACTGCGGGTGCTGCGGATGCAACTTGCGCAGCATTTCGCCGGGGTCTTCCGCTTCAGCCAATTCGTCCAGCAGAATGCGAGGTTCGATGATCTGCGGCTGGCGGTCGAGGTACGACGACAATTGCTTTGACGGATCGGCGATGCGGCCGCCGCGGGCGTCGCGCGCATAGGCCAGCACAGCAAATGAAAGCTTCATTTCGGCGTCGGCCAGCTGCTCGCGCGGCAGCTCGGTCGTGCTGCCTGCGGCGTCTGGCAACGATGGGAGCACATAATCGCCGGCTTCGAGACCCCAGTCGCCCGCTTGTTTGAGTTCGGCGATGGCATTGACGCCTTTGGTGTTGAGACCAAGCGGCGTCACCCAGATGGCTTCGTCGCGGCGTGCTGCGTAAACGGCGGACAGGGCCATGGTCTCGTCGCTGGCGTCGGCGCCTTGGACGGCCTTCGGCAAGCGGTCGCGCACCAGGGCTCCGATCGGGAATACAGACTGTTGCCGCTCAGTTTGTTGGCCGGTTTGCTGTCCGGCCTTTGGTTCGATGGCCGGCTCGGGCTGCGTGGAGATGTCGGGAGTTACGGCAGGCACTTCGATAATAGGCGCGGGCCCATGAACAACCGGCCACGCGTACGCATTGTCGTCCGATACGGCCGTGCCCGCCTTGGGTTCGTCGGAGTCGATAACCGGCATCGACGGGCCGGGCGTGTCTGCGACCGCGGCTGCCGCATCGGGCTGTTGCTCCTGAGCGTAAGATGCAAATACGGGCATAGCGAGCCCCAAGGCCGCGACAAGCCAACTCAGCGAAAGAATGCCACGCATTAGACGGGATCTCCGAACCAAAACCGGCCGCACGCTAGCCGAGCAGTCTTGCCGTGAATAGGGTGTGGATTGGAAATAACAACATCGCCTGCGCGCGTGGTGTTCAGAAGCCACCAAACATGGCGCTCATCAGGCTTTGCACGCTGCTGTCGCCCGATTTGGGCTGGCGTTTTGGCCCGCTTGCGACGCGTGGCACGGCCTTTTGATCGAGTGGCGCCAAGTGATCGCGGCCTTTGGCAATTTTGTCCCACTTGTTGCCAAGTGCGAGCGTGATGCGCTTTTCGTGGCCGTAGACGTCGGCCCATGTTTCGATCTTGCCACCCTTGCTCACGCGCGCCGTGAAGTAGGTGATGTGAACCGGGATTTTGTGATCAAGTTCGATGATGTTGTGATCGGGACCATTGCGGACGAGATCGTCGATCTTGGCACGGTCCCAGCCTTTATCTTCGCCGAGAACGGCCGTTGCCATAGCCAGCGGATTTCTGATCCGCATACAGCCGTGACTGTTGGCGCGGCGGCTCCAGTTGAACATGTATTTTTCGGGCGTGTCGTGCATGAAGACGTAATGCTTGCTCGGGAATGAAAACTTGACGAGACCGAGCTGATTGCCGCCGCCGGGCGGCCGGTAGAGTTGGTACTCACCCATGTCGGCGGTCGCCCAATTGATGCTGTGCCAGTCGACGTCGGGGCCTTCGGGGTCAGAGACGCGCTTCATGCGCAGATTGTGCTGGCGCATGAGGCCGCCGCCGCGCAGCAGGCTTGGCCAAACCTCTTTCACCTTGATGCTATCGGGCACGCGCCATCTCGACTTGAAGGTCACGCGCTCCATCTGATCGGAAAATATCGGCGTCTGCTTGTCGGTGAGACCAACAGTGACGCGCTCCGTAAACACGGGCTCGCCCGCCTTGACGATGCGGATCATGTATTCCGGCACGTTGACGTTGACGTAGAAATCACCCAGGTTTTCGGGCATCCAGCGCCACAACTGCATATTGGCAGCGAGCTGACCGGCGTTACCTTTGACGATGGGTTTGGCAAGGGCGTCGCGCGTTCGATTGGTTAGGACTCCGTCGGCTGGAGAAATATCCTTGAGCATCTGGAAGCCTTGCACCGCGCGCACCAGTGCAGCGTCGTAGAGATCGCCGTCGCCAGCTGCCTCGGATGCGAGGTTCATGCGCGCGCGAAGCTGGCTGACAGACGCCGCGCGATCACCCGGTTTCAGATCTTCGCGAGCGTCGAGTTTAAAGTTCTTTGGAAACGTGGCAGAACGCTGTGTTTCAAGCCAAACCTGTCGCAAGAGATTGAACTGCGGTTGCTGCGGATGCAGGCCAAGTAGAAGGGCCGTCGGGTCGTCTGCTTTCGCCAAGCCATCGAGCAGGCTGGCGCGGTCGCGCAGTTGCGGACGGCGATCGAGATAGGACGATAAAGTGTTCGCAGGATCGGGGATGCGTCCGCCACGAGCGTAACGCGCGTATTTCAACACTGCGATCGACAAATTCATTTCGGCCTTGGCGAGATCGTCGCGCGCCAGTGTACCTTCCACGAGGTTGGGCACCTCGAAGTCCTGCGCATCGAGACCCCAGTCGCCGGCGCGCTTCAACTCGGAAATCGCCGCCAGGGCTTTGGGCGCATAACCGGATTTGGTCACCCACAAGGGCTCGTCGCGGCGGCTTGTATAAAACGCGATCAGCGCTGCCTGATCGGCCTCCTCGGGTGACGGCGGTTTTAGCGTTGGCAGCGCTGCGGCTGCAGGACCATCGCCGCCCGGCACCGTGGCGTCGGGGCTCGCGACGGCGGGAGCCTGTTGCACGGGAATGGGAATGAGCGCGCGAGCGGCCTGACCGATGTCGGCGTCTGGCGGCGAGGGTGCGTTGGGATCGATGCTGCCGGTTTCGACCGCTGTGGGGGGCACGACTGGCGCGGTGTCCGCGGGAACGACGTGCATCGTTTCGCTTGCCGACGCGCCGGGTTTGACGACTGGCCACTCTTGGAGCGTGCTCTGTGCCGTAGCGGGGAGCGCGGTCGCAGTCACGACGGCGAGCCACAGCACCGCTGAATGCGGGCGCGGGTGCAGACCCGCTTTTGCCGCCATTGTCCGTATTAAGGTCTGAGCCTGGAGTGCCAGTGTCATCGTCACCTTCGCTGTCGCGGTGTCACCTTTACTATCGCGGTGTCACCTTCACTTTCGCGGTGTCACCATCCCTGTCGTGGTCCGTAGAACAACACGCCCTAAATCGGAGCGCTAAATAGCAGAACAACTGAGGCAAAAAACTAACTGATTCTGTATTCTTTGCAGCCTGTTGCTTGCGGGAGACGGCGGCCCTCGCATTGCATTAGTTTTAAGATAGTGGCAGGAGGTGACAGGCATATACACTGCGCGGGCCGCTTGGGCCTTGGCGGTCGCCCCGGCTTAGTGTTTCGTCAAAGCAAAATAAAGCAAATAAAGTTCGAGTGCGGCAAGATGTTCACAGCCGGTTCAGCAAAAACTTGCGAGTATGAGTCTAAGTACTATTCTGGAACAGCCCGCTAGAACGGGTGTCCGCACCTCGGGAGGAATGCCTAAAATGAAGAAGTTTCTGTTCGCCGCCGCCATGATCGTTGCCGGCGCGGGCTTTGCCAATGCGCAGGATGCCGAAGCCGGTAAGGCTGTCTTCGCAAAATGCGGCGTTTGCCACAAAATCGGCGAAGGCGCGACCAACGCGCTCGGTCCGCAGTTGACCTGTGTCGCTGGCCGCAAGGTCGGCACTGTAGAAGGCTATACCTACTCGGCTCCGACCGCTGCCGCCGGCTTCGACTGGTCGGATGAAAAGCTGCTCGCTTGGTTCGAAGCTGACGACAAGGTCATCCCCGGCAACAAGATGTTGTTCCCTGCTGGCGTCAAGGACGAGGCCGACCGCGGCAACCTTCTGGCGTACCTCAAGTCGGAATGCCCCACGAAATAAGCTGACGCCTGAAACGTAATCGAACGCCGCTGGCTGCAAAGTCGGCGGCGTTTTTCGTTCGCAACTGCGAAGGGAATTGTTGGAAATTTTTGGCAATCGTCCCGGGGAAAATGATCGAATTGGCGCGCTCGTGCGTTGCGAGCTAACCCGGACAAACCGGGCTAAATTCCTGTAGGGAGCCGAAACGATGAAAAAAACCATTCTCGCTGCCGCTTTACTGCTTGCTGGCCCGGTTGCCGCCATTGCTCAGGATGCGGAAGCCGGCAAGGCGGTGTTTGCCAAATGCGGTGTCTGTCACAAGATCGGTGAGGGTGCAGCCAATGCGCTCGGACCCGCGCTGACGTGCATTTCCGGTAAAAAAGCTGGCACGCAAGAAAGCTTTGCCTATTCCGAGGCGGTCAAGAATTCCGGCATCGAATGGACCGACGAGAAGATGCTGTCCTGGATGGAAGCCGACGACAAGGTCATTCCCGGCAACAAGATGCTATTTCCGGCCGGCGTAAAGGACGAAACCGATCGCGCCAATCTGCTGGCCTATCTGAAGTCCGAATGTGCGCAGAAGTAAGAGCGGTCGAGATATTCTGCGTTCCCGGCCAAGCACGCGAGCATGCGTGCATTGAACCGGGAACGCGTCCTTAATAGCCTGGACGCGATCCCGGCCCGGAGCGTTTCACATACGTTCGCCGCCCCGTCCGGGAACGCATGACTTGGGGGCGGGGTGCGACGTACGAATGCTGAGAATAATTAAAACTCTGCGTTCCCGGCCAAGCACGCGGGCCCGCGTGCATTGAGCCGGGACCGCGTCCTTAATAGCGTGGCCGCGATCCTGTGTGTCGGAGATGTGCTTGCATGCGAGTTGGGCGGCAGACCGTATGATCGCTGGTTTTGAAGGCCGTGATCCGGCAAGGTCCCCGCCCGCATTTTGATATCCTGAACAGTTGCACGAGGCCGCGCAAACGGACCTTGCATCATAGGGACCGGCCCCATCGGCATCTTCGAAAGCTACCGCGCCATCTGATCGGCTAATCTCAGTCCTAACTGCACGGCGGTCATGGTGGGGTTGCCGTGGCTCGAGGTGCGCAGCACGGCGGTCGAGATGACGTGCAAATTTTCCACGTCGAAGGCGCGGCAATTGCCGTCGACGACGCCATCAGTCCGATGCGCCGCCATGCGCGCGGTGCCGATTTGATGCGCGCCATGTTTGGCTTGATCTAAAATTGACTGCGCGCGCTCGGCCGCTGGAACCCGGTAGGTCAGCGTCGCCAGTTTATTGCGCGCGAGCCAAGTTTCGATGGCCTCGTGCGCGCGCACGACGGAGGCCGCGTCGTCCTGTGAAAAGCGCAGATCTAATTTGAGCCGCGCCAGCCCCAGCCTGTCGGTCTCGTTCGAGAGCGTAAGGCGGCTGTCTCGCGATGGCAGATGTTCGGAGTGGTATTCGAGGCCATAGCGCTTGGCCGGATTTGTCAGGAACAACCCGGGCAAGCGCGGCTTGGCGACTTTGTTCTTCCACAAAAACCACGGTGCAAAGCCGATCGTCTTCAGCGGATCGCGCATGAGATTGGCCACATGCGACGCCCGGCGGTAGGGCGGTAAGCCGACGTGCTTCAGCCGCATAGGTTCGGCGAGCAGCGCGCGTCCGACGGGGGCCAGCGACAACGCCAGGAACACAGCCGACAGCGGGCCAGAGCGATGCGAGGGATCAGCTATCTCCGGCACCACCGGCCAGAAGGCGATGTTGGCGAGTCGAGCTGCTTCCTGCGTTTTTACGCTGGGCATAATGCGGCGGCGGACGTACGATCCATGGCCATCGACGTGAAAATCGAGGCCGTCATGCAGGGCTTGGTTCTGAAAATCAATGTCGGCGATGCAGCCGTTGACATGACCCATGTAGTTGCGGCCGAGCTCGTCGCCGAATAGGCCCGTGCGTTTGCGTTGTTCGGATAAGAGCAACCGTGTGCTCTCGTTGCCGCCGGCCGCGAGCACGACGTGCTCAACGGCTAGGCGGCCGCGGCCGCCGGCTTCAAGGTGCGTGTCGATGGCAGCGATGCGGCCGTTGCCGGCGTATTCGAATCCGAGCGCCGTCGCTCCGAGAACGACGAGCAGATTTTGGTGCTGATCGAGCGCGGTCTTATGCAGGCGATGCGTGCGCGGCACGTTGCTCCAGCGCTCCAGCCCTCGCCAGCCAAAGGCGTCGTCGGCGTTTACACTTGGAAGCGGCGCATCGTAGACGGCGCGGCCGGCGCCGAGCTGCTGGCAGGCCCGATCGAGATGGGGCGCCACGTCCCCGTGTGCAATGGGCCAAGAGGATTGGTCGACCCACGGCCGGTCCTGGAAATCGATCGCATCGTGCGGCAGGCAGCGGCCGCCCCACAGGTTCGAGGTGCCGCCCAAACGGCGGGCGACGGTCGAGCGGGGGTCGTGGTGATTGTCGGGGCGAAGGTTGTCAGCCCCCTGCAGGTCTTGCATGGCCGCCGTGCTTTGACGGCCGCCACTTTCGAGCAGCACTACGCGCAAACCCCGGGCCGCCAATTCCAGCGCCGTAATGATGCCGACAGGCCCGGCGCCGATAACGCAGATACTGGCTGCAAAAGTGCTGAGGCGTTCAAAAGTGGGACGCTCGTCAATCATATTTTTCGAAGGCCTATCGCGCAAATGCCGTCATGGCAAAGACACCGTAACCCAACTTGGTTTACGGGATGTCGACAGCGCCGCCCTCAATTTGCGGCCTATTTGTTGATGAGATGCAACACGTCGTCGTGCAGCTTGGCGTCGCCCGAAGCCACCACCCGTCCGCCGTTGGCCGCCGGCTTGCCGTCCCAGGTCGTCATTCGGCCGCCCGCCTTTTCGACGATCGGGATGAGCGCGATGACGTCGAAGGGCTTGAGCCCGACCTCGATGACGAGATCGATGAGCCCGCTGGCGAGCAGCGCGTAACCGTAGCAATCGCCGCCAAAGCGGGTCATTTTGACGGACGATTTGATGCGCTCGAAGCCCGACGCCTCTTTGCCCCGTTGGAACAAATCGGGGTGCGTCGTGGACAGCACCGCGTCGCCGAGCTTGGCACACGAGCGCGTCTTGAGTTTGCGCGTTTTGCCGTCTGGCCCGCGCATATAGGACGCCTTCGGACCGGCCCAGAACCGCTCGCCCACGTAGGGCTGATCCATAACGCCCAAGATCGGAGTTTCCGCGTCCAGCAGCCCGATCAGCGTGCCCCACGACAGGGCGCCGATCATGAACGAGCGGGTGCCATCGATGGGATCGACGACCCAACGGTAACGGGCCTCGGCGTTGCGGCTGCCGTATTCTTCGCCGGTCAGCCCGTGGTGGGGATGCGATTTGGCGAGCATGCGCGAAATCATCCGCTCGGCGCCCTGGTCAGCCTTGGTGACAGGGTCGAATTCGCGGTCATCCGCTTTGTTGACGATCGCCAACTGGCGCCGGAAATAGGGGTTAATGACTTTGCCGGACGCGTCGGCCAAGCCATGCGCAGTGGCCAACAGTTCGGAGAATGACTCGTTTTTTTGCAAGGACACGTCGCTGAATACCTAGTTTTGCGGGGCGGGAAGCTGTTGGCTATCGAATTGTGTAAAACTTTGTGGCCAGTTGGCACCACGTCCACCATAATGTAACACTTTGAATGCATAATTTATTGGCTGGATTTTGCGAACAGTCGCATACCCAGTGGTGCGGTTGTCGGGTGCACTGACCCCTCAAACGCTGCCCATTACGGGCGTTTCCTCCCTAGACTTGGGCCGTTCGGTCGTTCGAACGGCCTTTTTTTGCGGCCGCGCATGCGGCAATCTAATCCTCCCCAGCCGCATAACTTTCATACCAGCTCTGCATTTTTCGCAGTTGCCAATTTTGCGCTGCACGGCGTAATGTTGCAGTGCGATATTGAACGGGTGTGCTTGTTCATTCTCGCTTTCCCGCGCACGATCAGAGCTTGCTCTGCCGTGCAGGGGCGTTTCCTCCCTAGACTTGGGCCGTTCGAAAGAACGGCTCTTTTTTTTGCTCGCGCCGACTCGCGTTCCGCGAGCCGGCCGGCGCTCCGGGCACGCCCGCGCCAACACTTTCCGCGAGCCGGGCAAGGCGCTCGGAAACATACCCGCGACGGCCGGCTCCCCGGAGGGGAGTCGGAGCGGGCAAAGTAAAAACTCCCTTATTCCGCGGCGGCGCGCACTTCGAGCAGGGCTGGAAATTCGGCAAACGTGCGCTCGATGATCGACGCCAAGTTCTTCTGCAAGCGTTCGAAGCCCCGGTTGGGCAGGATTGTATTCTCGTCCATGTAGAGGCTGCGGTTGATCTCAATCTGGATGGCATGCAGGCCGCGCTGGGGGCGGCCGTAGTGCTCGGTTATAAACCCGCCAGCGTACGGCCGGTTGAGTTGCACGTCGTAACCCTGAGCCGCAATCGCGTCTTTCAAAAAGCGAGTGAGCCGCAGATCGCAGGCGTGGCCGAAGCGGTCGCCCAGCACAAACTGCGGCCTAGGCCCCGCCGATTGCGTCGTCTGCGAGGACGGCATCGAATGGCAGTCGATCAATACCGCATAGCCGAACTGGCGTTTGGTATCTTCGAGAAGCTGCGCCAAAGCCGCGTGAAACGGCATGTAAAGGTGTTCGATGCGCTCGATCGCATCCTCTAACCGCAACGGCTGCCGGTAAATCTCTTCGCCATCGGCTACGATGCGGGCAATGGTGCCGAGCCCGCCGATCACGCGGACTGACTGAGTGTTGGCGTAATCAGGAAGCACGTCTTCAAAAAGTTCGGGATCGAGTTCGTAGGGCTCGCGGTTGACGTCGAGGTAGGCGCGCGGAAAGCGGGCGGAGATGAGCGGTGCTCCCAGAGCCGCGGCGCATGCAAACAGCTCGTCGACGCAAAAATCTTCCGATTTGCGCAGGGTCAGCGGGTCGAGGCGTGATTGGTCGAGGAAGCGGCGGGGATAGTTACGGCCTGAATGGGGCGAACAGATTACGAAAGGAGCCGTGCGCTCGCGCGGGTGCAAGACCCGGAAGGCAGGGCTCAGTTCGGCTTCAATCGATGTTCGCTCCAGGCCTGCCATCCGCCCTCGATCTTTTGAAGTTATAATACCGCCACAAGCCCTAACAAACACAATGGCTTCATGACATCTAACGGATAATTCATGATCACATGAGTCTCTGCAACCATTGAACAGAGGGACCGCGCTTCGTCTATCATCCGCCCACAACTTACTGGGCGCTAGCCCCTAAATTGTACTGCGGGGACACGAATGCCACATAACATGCGTGTTTCATCACTGTGGCACCTGCGCCCGGCATCGCAAGATGGAACGCGCTTTGCAGTCGTCTGTCTTGGGCTTATTGTGGGCTCACCTTTCACGCAACGTTTACCAAACTGGCGCCAGAGTTCTGCTCGACCATCGTTGTCCGGTTGGCGACGCGCAACGTCGACTTTTGTGAACATTATATAGATTTAAGTAGAGCATCATGACCCTGAAGCCGTCGCAAGTTCCCATGCAGAGAATACTTCTCGCCGAAGACGATGAATCGATGCGTGGCTTTCTCGAGCGCGCACTCGCCAAGGCCGGCTACCATGTTGCCTCGTTTTCGAACGGTGCCGACGCTTACGATTGTCTGCAGGAAGAACCCTTTACGCTGCTTTTGACAGACATTGTCATGCCGCGCATGGATGGCATAGAACTCGCCCGCCGCGCGGCCGCCATTGATCCTGATTTGAAGATCATGTTTATAACGGGCTTTGCGGCCGTCGTGCTCAACAACGAGAGCGCCGCGCCCAAAGACGCGCGGGTGCTGTCGAAGCCGTTTCATTTGAAAGACTTGGTGCGCGAAGTCGAGCGCCTGCTGGCCGCCTGATGCAGGCGCGCTCGCCTGCGGCAGCGGCGGCGCGTTTAGCCGCTCACATGAGCGCTAACGCAGGCTTGCCTCGGGCACAAGATGCCGATATACGACGCACTCCTGAAGGTGGGCCGTTGGTCCGCTGTCGTTCTGGTTGGGGCACTTAGCTCAGCGGTAGAGCACTACCTTGACATGGTAGGGGTCACAGGTTCGATCCCTGTAGTGCCCACCAGCCGGATCTCTGAATTTATTGGATTTTCTTTGTTCTTGCGCTGCTGGCCGTTCTTGGTGTGTGTCAGTGGCGTGCCAGTTATTTGCGCGGCGACCACGGACCCGGCCTCCAAGACGGCCGTGTGCACGGCCTGGTCTTCAATGGAGGCCCATCCTCCAGCATCCTGGACGTGCTTCCGGGTGTGACCATGATCAGCGTCGGGTCGAGGGGAACGACGCGGGGTTTGCCGGTTCGCCGCAACAGGGCGCACGGCCGGCGCGGCCTATCAAACGAACAATCTTCGACCGTCAATCGGCACATCTCTGACACACGAGCACTGGTCGTCGTCAAAAAAGGACAGCGGCTGCAACTCGAAAGTGAGCAACTTGGAAAAAATCAGGGAACCATCCAGGCGGAGCGCGACCGGGACTACTGTTCCCCGCACCCGCGGGACTGAAAATTCGGAACTCAAGTAACATTGTTAATCAATATTTAAATAGCAAATATTTTCCATAATATATATTATGCGAACCATGGATGTGTAGCGGTTGTGACCCTGCGCCGTCCCATCGGCGCATCGGCCGCTTTGTTACCTACCTTATTGCCCTGCAATGGGCGGCGACGATGAAGTCTTTCACGCGCAACGTCTCAGAGACTTGCAGGTATAGTCGAAAGTGGGTTGCGGCGCGCTTCCCGCGCCGCGATGTTCACGCGGGGTGGCAGCGTTGGCTTGCGAGCCGATCACGGCCATCAGCCAGAGGGTCACGGCTGCGGCGGCTAGTACGTGGGACAGGGTCTCAGACATGAGTTCTCTCCGCTTGATTGCATGACCAGCAATCTGCGGGATAAAACGAGACGGCACAGTTTCCGATGGAACACCCCTCTTCGATTGAACTGAACCATGAGGAACCATGAGCAAAAAGCCCGCACAAATTCGCGTTGGCGTCGGCGGGTGGACGTTTGCGCCTTGGCGGGGCGCGTTTTATCCAGACGGCCTGCCGCAAAAGCGCGAACTTGAATTTGCTTCCAACCATCTGACGTCGATTGAAATCAACGGCACGTACTATTCAACGTTCAAGCCCGACAGCTGGCGCAAATGGCGCGACGAGACGCCGGACAGTTTCGTCTTCTCGGTCAAGGCATCGCGCTACTGCACCAACCGCAAAGTGCTCGCCGAGGCTGGACCATCGATCGAGCGATTTTTGAACCAGGGATTGACTGAACTGGGACCAAAGCTCGGGCCGATCAACTGGCAATTCATGCCGACCAAGAAATTCGATCCTGATGATTTCGGCGCGTTTCTGGCGCTGCTTCCCGCGAAGATCGGTCGCCTCCCCTTACGTCACGCGATAGAGGTTCGTCATCCCTCGTTCGCGACCAAGGCGTTCTATGATCTCGCGCGCAAACACAAGGTCGCAATCGTGTGCGCAAAAGAGGACGACTTTCCCGAACTCGATGAGCGCACGGCCGGCTTCACGTACGCACGTTTCATGACGAGCCGCGAAGACCTGGTGGCGGGCGTGACGCCCAAGGAAATGAAGGTCTTCGCAGCCAAGGCCCGCGCCTGGGCACAGTCGGGCGATGTCTTCGCCTATTTCATTTCCGGCGCCAAAGTGCGCAATCCCGCAGCGGCGCTCGCGCTCATCAAAAAGCTCGGCTGAGCAGGTGCATAGAAATGTAAGCCTATTGCAGTTGAAAGTGATGAGTGCGATCGAGCGCTGTCGCACGGCAGAACAGGCCCGATACATGACTTGCACCCCAACGCTTCGCTGAAACGCCTGACCCCTCTTGCATCACGGGAGCCGTCCATACATGCGTTCCCGGACGGCGTGGCGAACGCAGTGAGACGCGCCGATCCGGGATCGCGTCCCTTATTGCATGGACGTGACCCGGAACGACGCAGTTCATATACGTTCACTGCCCGTCCGGGGATGCAAGTGTCGGGAGGATCTTACGTCCGACCAGGATTCATTGCTCGGTCTGGTGGTCGCGGTCATGGAACTGGCGCCTCACGCCTTCTCGGCGCGCTCCAGTTTGTCGGCCTTGGCACCCTTTTCAGGCTTCTCGCTCTTGTCGGCATGGTCGGGCTTCTCGTGGTAGTCGGCAAGGTACTTGTCGAGCAGGCGGATGCCCCAGCCCGGGCCCCAGCTGGTGTTGATGTCGGAACGCCCGCCGTCCATGCCGGTGCCGGCAATGTCGAGATGCGCCCACGGCATGTCCTTCTCGACGAAGCGCTGCAGGAAGGCCGCCGCGGTGTTCGAGCCACCCCAACGCCCGCCCATGTTTTTCATATCGGCGAACCGGCTGTCGATCATCTTGTCGAAGGCCTTGTCGAGCGGCATGCGCCAGACCTTCTCGCCCGTCACCTTGGAACACGCGGTCAAATCGGCGGCGAGTTTTTCGTCGTTGCAATAGAGGCCGGCGAACTCCTTACCGAGTGCCACCATGATGGCGCCTGTGAGCGTCGCGAGGTCAACGATCAGCTTGGGCTTGAAGCGCTCCTGCGCGTACCAGAGCACGTCGGCGAGAACCAAGCGGCCCTCGGCGTCGGTATTGATGATCTCGACGGTCTGGCCCGACATCGAGGTTACGATATCGCCCGGCCGCATGGCGTTGCCCGACGGCATGTTTTCGACGATGCCGATGAGGCCGACGACGTTGACCGGCGCCTTGCGCTGGGCGAGTGCCAGCATAAGGCCGGTGACGCACGCCGCGCCGCCCATGTCGCCCTTCATGTCCTCCATGCCGGCCGCACCCTTGATCGAGATGCCGCCGGTATCGAACACGACGCCTTTGCCGACGAAGCAGACGGGCTTTTGCTTTTTCGACTTGGCGCCGTTCCACGTCATAATGGCGAGGCGCGATGGCCGCTCGCTGCCCTGTCCCACGGCCAGCAACGTGTTCATGTTGAGTTTCTTCATGTCGCCGACGTCGAGGATTTCAACATCGAGGCCCTGTTTTTCGAGCGCCTTGACGCGGTCGGCGAATTCGACCGGCCCTAATTCATTGGCCGGCTCGTTGACGAGATCGCGCGCCAGGTAGATGCCTTTTGCCAAAGCCTGATGGCGTTCGAATACGGCTTCCGCCTTATCGGGATTGGCGCAGTGGATGACGAGGCGTTCGAGCTTGTCGCCGCCTTTGTCGTTGCCACCGTCCCCGTTGGCACTGTCGTCCGAAGATTTTTTCTTCTGATATTTCTTGAAGCTGTAGTGGCGCAGCAGCGCGCCGTACGCGAGATTGGCCGCGACCTGCTCGGGCTTGGTATCGCCGCTATCTGTGACCTCGGCAATGATGCTGGCGCTCTTGGCTTTGCGCTGCGTGATTAAGCCGAGAATGACGCCACCGACGCCTGCCCAATCGGTCTCGGTGTGATCGGCCGCCTTGCCGACACCAGCCACGATGAGGCGGCTGGCGTCGATTTTCGGCAATGCCAGCAGTTCAATCGAGGATTTCGCTTTGCCCTTGAAGTCGGCGGCGTCGGCAGCCTTGACGACGGCTCCACCCGATTTGGTGTTGAGGCCCGTCGCAGTCGGACCCATGGCCATATCGCTGGCGGCGAGGATCACCGTCGTTGCATGATGGTCGGCGGAAAAGGGTGCGAAGGTGATTTCTAAAGACGCGTTCGACATGAAGGGGATGGCTCCTCGGGCAAGTAGTCTGAAATGTGCTTGGGTCGTGAGATTGACGGGCTCGTGAGGGTACGCATGACGCTCGGCCGGGACGGCCCGGCTTATTGCGCCAATCAAAACCACGAGATCAATGGGTTGCGGGCTCGAACATAGACACTATGCAGGCTGTTGCGCAAGCGGGCTCGGGTGACAGTTTCGTTACGCCGTTAAGGCTGGGAGCCGCCAGCCTTGCTTCACAGCACTGCCTTCTCCGCGGCCCGCACGCCGCTGGCGATGACGCCGGCATAGACTGCAGCAACGAAGCCGCCCAGCACGTTAACGCTGATGAAGATTCCCACGATCCGGGCCGAGGTGAGGGACATGAACCCCGACAGGATACGCACC
>JANNUW010000609.1:0-1110 GCA_031414095.1 Hyphomicrobium sp.
CGAAACGTCTCTACGGACGACTTTCGGGGAAGGCGGTCGGGTTAATGCCGTGGTCTTTTGGAGCCACGGCTCAGACGAAGCGGAGAAACGCGCGCTGGCGGGCCCAGTCGAGCGGCAAGTCTCTTGACAGCTGCAGCAGACTCTTGACGCTGAGTCCCATCGGTTGCCGCCCGGCCAAGATCGCATCGACGATGTGCGGCGCGAGATAGGACAGCCGCATAAGTGAGGTCATCCGCCCCTTGCTCTTGCCGAGGCGCGCGGTGATCACGTTAATGCTCTCCGCCGTTGTGTCAGCGAGCAGCTCCGTCCTGGCGGCAACCGCCTCCTGCATCAAACGGACAAGATCGAGATTGATCTCAGCGCGGCTTTGTTCGCCAATGACCAGGCGCTTGCCGCGCCCGACACGACGCAGCTTGGCAGCAATCGACAACACGATGGTCTGCCCGGTCTCATTGTCCAAACTTACCGCACCAAGCGCACGCGCGAGCTGGCCGGTACCAACTGCGACCTCGATCCGATCCGCCGACAAGGCGACCCGTCCAATCATCTGTCGCGCCAGCGCCCGCACTTCTTCCAGCGGCATTGTCAGCCACTGGCGGTCAAGCTCGGCGGCGCGCCGAAGGGCGAGGTCAAGCTGCTTTGCCGTGAGGTCAAGCGGGTTAAGCGCATCGGCGATTTCCCGTGGCGACGAAATCATCGCATGAAGTCGATCGAGGATGAGGCCATCGATCTCGCCTGCCGGTACGCGCATGGACTTCGGCCCGCCGGTCCCGCGATCGAGCAGCGAGGCGGAGATATAGTAGCGATAGCGCCGGCCGCGCTTATTGGCGTGCGTCGGCGTCATGCGATTGCCGTCGCCATCAATGATGAGACCGGTCAACAGGCTGGGGGCCTTGGCTCCGATCGCAAGGGAGCTCGCGCTGCGGTTGGCTTCAAGCTTCTCCTGGACGATCTGCCAAAGGCCAGCGTCCACGATCGCCTCATGCCTGCCAGGATAGACATTGCCTTTGTGTGCGACCTCGCCCCGATACAAGCGGTTCTGCAAAATCAGGTACAGGATGCCACGCGAAAACTTGGTCCCGCCGGCGATCAAGCCGTTGGCTCCCTCGC
>JANNUW010000610.1:0-4111 GCA_031414095.1 Hyphomicrobium sp.
TGTTCGCCTTCGCTCATCGCGTCATTGCGGATCAGCAGCCGGGACGCGAAATCAATGACTGTCCGTCGTCGAATGCTTTGAGACAGTTTTGGGCTTGAGCGAGTGGAGGCTTTGGCTCATTCGGTTTCGAGTTTAGGCGGCTGTCGATTTATGCTGCAATCGTCGTTTTTGGATTGTCTCCCGTTTGATCCTTTCTCGGGCCATAGGATGGTCTGGCCGCGTCCGAAGTAGACGTCGGCAAGGGGTGAAGTTCTTCAAGCTTTCGTGGTAGCGGCGGTGTCCGAAGCTCGTGCCGAGCAACCCGCCGAAGGTTGGGCCGTCAAGCGCATTGAGCTCGAGGGTGGGGCGAGGGATGTGATAGTCGTCTCCGGCTCAGGGATTCCATCGTGCGCCCGTTGACACAATACATTATAGCCAAGTCGGTCGAACGATAGCAGCGTAGAGTGACCCTGCCCCGCCAGGGTCTCGATTTGAGGTAGAGTCCGTCACTCCAGAGAGGATACGGACGATGCGTAAGAGCCGATTTTCAGATGAACAGGTGATGGCGATCCTGCGCGAGCAGGAGGCTGGGCGGCCGACGGCGGAGGTTTGCCGCAAGTACGGCGTGAGAGGCACCACATCTCACGATGACTCAGGATCGGCCGAGAACGACCACCGGGAAAAAATTGCTTAAATCGGCGCCGAAGCGGTAAGCTTCCTCGCCAACACTTGGTCGTAGACCGGTGCCCAGCGTTATCACGCAACCAAGACCCAAAGCGGACTTCAATCTCGCTATTGCCGCGGAGCAAAGTCGCTAGGTCCAACGCAACGCGCTACCCAGTGCGTCGATGCGCAAGCCGGCTTCGTCAGCGGTCGCGGCGAGAAGCCTCAGCCTTTCATCCTCTATCTCTGTGACTTCGCCAAGGCCGCGACGGGCTAGACAGCGGCCGCGCTCAGCCACAACCCGTGCATAAGCTAGCGGTTCGCCGGACATGCGAACAAGCAGTGCGTCAGCTTGCCTTATGACCTCGTTCCAGTCCTCGAACAGCAGTGCTCGCTCAATGGCATAACGCCGGAACCAAAAGTGGTTATGGCCGACGGCTCCTTGCCCAAGCAATGCTTCTCCGGCGGCTAGAGCCGCCACTTGATTCTCCCGCTTGTCTTCAACCAGGGCGAGGAGGCCGTAGAGTATTGGTCCAGCAAACCCGGGGCCCGTCTCCTCGGAAATCTCCCGACCCCTTCTCGCAAGCACCAAGGCTTCTGCTCGCTGCCCTTTTGATAGAGCGACCTCCGCGCATTGACCAAGGATTATGGCCTCGTAGCGCCGTGCTTTGATCGTCCGCGCCTGCTCCAATGCCTTGGCTTGATAATCATCTGCGTCGCCATACCGTCCGGCAGCAGTCAGACAGAGGCCCATTGACTGGGTCGCGAACATCTCCGCATGTCTGTTGCCGATCCTTATGGCGGCTTCCCGCCCCATACGCATGTCGTTCAATCCCAGATCAAACTCGCACGTGTAGATCCGGCAATGCCCCATCATGACGCGATTGGGCACCGCTATCCGGGTCAGGTCATATGCCTCGCAAAGATCAACACAATCGGCGAAGTGGGTAAGGGCCGTTGCCATGCGGCAGTCCATATATTGCGCATCCGCCAAACCGCTGAGAGCTCGGGCCTGCCATTCCGGCGCTTCCACGCGCCGGGCGGCGTCAAGAGCCAAGTTGTGTTCGCTGCGACACTCGGCCAGCTGCCCACGTGCAAAATGCAGATTGCCACGGAGGTAGTGGATTTCTGCGAGCGCGCGATCGTCGGCGAGCGCGAATGCCAAAGGCTCAGCCTCCATCAGGTTAGAGAAGGCATCGTCCGCTCGGGCAATCAAGCGATTGGACGAGGCGCAACCGAGGAGAGCGCGGCACCGGTCAGCGCCTTCGCTGGCGACTGCCAGAGCCTGGATGTAAGCTTCGAGAGCCTCGGTCCCGCGTCCTGCGTCCAACTGAAGTGCACCCACGAGCATAGCAAGTTCGAAAGTGTGATCTGGCTTGGTCGCGATCTGCTGGCCGCGTGCGGCAAGGGCTATCGCCTGGTCCTGGCGGAACAGGTTTGCCTGGGCTTTGGCCGCTGCGAGATAGGCGCGCGCTGCTTCGGAATCGCCGGCACGGTCGAGATGCTCGGCTCGCAGTACTGGATCATTGATAAAGATCGCCGCTGCAGCACCGTGCAAGTCTCGCTTCCGAGCGTTTGTAAGCGAACCGTACACGCCGTCGCGTACCAACCCATGAGCGAACTGCAGACCATCCCGCGTTGAACGTACCAGGACGTTCCGCACCAAAGTGTCGCAATCATACTGCGGCTGCTGGAGTAGCGCCCTGAGGTGCGCAAGGCTGAAGCGCTGGCCGAGCACTGAGGCCGCTTGGATAGCGCGGCGGTCTTGGGCAGATAGAAGGTCCGTACGAGCCAATACGACGCTTTGGACGGATGCTGGGAGCCGTCCGTCGGTCAACTCGCGGGCACCCCTTAGCAATTGCTCCAGGAACAGCGGATTGCCGCCAGCGCGCTCGACGCACTTATCGGCGAATGTGCCGACGTCGATGATGCGTCGCGCGATCGATTGCGCGTCGGCAGGTGATAGGGGAGAAAGGTCAACGGTGATCAGAGTTCCACCGCTAGCCGTGCTGCGCCAATGCGGATCGAGCGGATCGCCGTCAATGCGAGAGGTCATGACGAGGACTGTCCGGCTCGTCGAGGTAGCGCGTGTGATGGCGGCAAGAAGGCTGAGCGTCTCTGGATCTGCCCAATGCACGTCTTCGATCGTTACAAGCAGCGGCCGATTGTCCGCCGAAGCCTTTGTTAAAGCGGCGACCACGCGCTCTTTGCCGTGGGCGCGTGCGGCTGCGTCCATCGCCTCATACTGCTTTCGCGTGGTCTCGGGCTGGGACATCTCAAGGAGATCGCGCAGATAGAGCGCGTCATCGACTCGCAGCCTTCCTCCCCGCACAACGTTTTCGATGGCTCGTTCGGCGGCATCTGACGTCGCTTTAGAACCAAGCTCTAAAAGTCCGGCCACCACCGTGCGCACAGCGCCATGACCTCGTTCGGTGCCGAAGTCGAGGACGAATCCGGCGGTGCATGACATGCCAGCCGCCGCAGCGATAACCTGCAACTCTTCCATCAGCCGCGTCTTGCCGATCCCGGCTTCGCCGCGGATCAGTAGCGCAGTGCCAGAAAGGCCATTGACGCAGGCGTCCACGAGGGCGCGGAACTGTCCAACCTCGGATCGGCGGCCAACCAAGACACTGGCTTCAGGTGCCGAGCTTCTCGCACCTTTCAGTCGCCAGGCCTCGACAGGATGTCCAACCCCTTTCAGCGTCAGTGGCCCCAAGGGTTCGTATGAGAGGACATGATTTGTCGCCATGCAAACAGCGTCGGAAACCAGCGTTTCTCCGCAAGTGGCTTTTTCCAGTAGCCGCGCTGCGATGTTGGCAGCCTCACCAGTGACAGTGTAGCCGCGGTGATGTTGGCTTCCGACCGAACTCGCAATGACTTCACCGGTCGCGATACCAATATGAACAGCCAAGGCGGAAGGCAGGCCGGACGCGAGTTGCGGGATGGACGTCTGTATCTCCAATGCAGCGCGTACGGCCCGCTCGGCATCATTGCCGCGGGCCAGTGGTGCTCCGAAAAGCGCCATTGCGGCGTCGCCGATGTGCTTGTCTATCGTCCCGCCAAAACGCTCGACAATCGTATCAACGAGTGCAAAATAACGCTCCAGCAAGGCATGCACATCTTCGGGATCCAACATGGATGTGAGATGCGTATAGCCGACCAAGTCGCAGAACAACACGGTAACCGGACGACGATCTCCCTCCGGATCGACATTCCGTCGCGGTTTGTCCGCCCCACCCGTTTCGTTAGCAAGCAAGTGACCGCAGCCGCCGCAATAGCGCTCGGCCGCCTCGTTGGAAAAGCCGCATGTCTCGCAGAGTACGGGCAACGAAGTGCCGCAGGACGAACAGAATCTGCGTCCCGCCCGGTTGTCAATTTCACATTTTGTGCATCGCAAAACACCGGACTCCGATTTCTCGGGATGATGAGCCAGAGTTCCAAACACCGCAAGGAGTTCGGCGCTGGCGGA
>JANNUW010000611.1:0-2098 GCA_031414095.1 Hyphomicrobium sp.
CTACTGCAGAACTGAAAATTCACCCTTGGTTAAATTGGGTATTTTTGAAATTGCTTAGTGCAGAATTAACATGACCATTTCGACCTGAATGACCCGACTCGCTGGAATGCGGCTCCATCCGCTCACGGAGGGTTGTGAGATCAGGAGCAACCTAGCGAGCCGACCGACGCCTCCAGCGGCTCAAGTGCAGCATTGAGGCCAGGATCACGCATCGTGACCGCTCCGTTGCTTAGGTCAGGTCTAATGGGACCGTGAGTGCCGGACCGCGACCCCGATTTCCGCCCGTGACCCAAGCACGCCGTCGTTTGGTTGACCAATGCGGCCCGTCCGCCGTTCGAATTGATCTCGAATGCGGACGTGGCCTATGCTCAATGGGGTTGCGTTGCTGGCCAGGGAACCAACCCTTCTGTCGTGAGCGCTGCAATGACGGCTGAACGGGAGCCGACCCGTTCTCTGAAGGCGAGAACCGCGGGATAGGCCGACAAATCGAAATTAGTCCAGCTCGCCCAGTTCGACACAACGTACAAGTGCGCATCGGCGATCGTATAGGCATCGCCTAGCAAGTAGTCGTTCGCTGTCAGGTGCTGATCAACGTGAATGAAACGGGCTTTGAGACGCGCGCGAAATACGTCCCGACCCGCCTCAGCGATGCCTTTGTAGAACAGAGGTGAGAAGCCACCTTTGTGCATGTCGCTGGAAATAAAGTTGAGCCAGGATTGCAGGCGAACTCGCTCCATCGCGCCGTTAGGTGGAGCAAGCCGTTTTTGAGGAACGAGATCGGCGATGTACTGGGCGATGACCGCGCCTTCCGTGATGAGCGTGCCGTCATCAAGCACAAGTGCAGGCACGGTGCCGAGCGAGTTGACGCCTCGGTAGTCGCCGCCCCCAGCGAACTCCTTCGTATGCTCGTCGATCTTGATCGGCTCGAATTGCATTCCGGATTCGTGGAGTACGATATGCGGAAAGAGCGACGAGGAACCGGTCGCATAGTAGAGCTTCATAGTTGATATCCAGTTGCTGCAGTGCGTGATTACCAATATCCGACTATGCGAAGAATGGATGCGGCGCTCCCTTCTCGCCCTTGCGCTCCATTACATCGATGCATGCGCGGATCTCTTCGTCGGTCATGTTCAAGCCAAGCTCGTCGCACAACATAGACCTGAAGTCGACCTCGTGCTTCAGTTCACGCCTATCGGCCTCACCGGTCGCGTGACGGACCGTCACGCGCCGATTGAACATGGTGATACGGGTTCTGTTCGGTCCAGGCCGCGCCGCAATGATGTTGCTCTGGTAGGGCGCGTCAGGATGCGTGCCCGTATACCAATTTGTGATCTCATATTCTCCATCAAAACGCGGATAGGGAATCACGCGATAAATGTGCTCCCAGGTGTCGTGCAGCTTTGCTTGTAAAGTCAGCTCTCCGCCGACATCGATGAAGCGCATGGGTTCGTGCGGGGTCTCTTGTTCCAGACCCGCTCGAAGTAGAAGTGCCGATGTGGGAGCGAGGTTGCCGAAGCCAACGTCTGCTAGATACGGACCCTCGGGCATATCGACTTGCAGGAGCATGTGGATCGCAGGGCGGGGCGCGTCGATGGCCATGCCCCGTACGACTCTACCCTGCAGGCTCGTGATCTTGTAGCCCAGTGAGCGGAGACCTTCGCGGAACAGCATGTTCTGTTCCAGGCAGTAGCCGCCGCGCCCGCCGGAAATCATCTTGCTTTGCAGCGAGGCAACATCGAGCTTCGGCGTCCGGCCCAGCATGATGTCCAGCGACTCGTAGGGTATGGTGTGCGAGTGCGCAAAGATGAGTTCATCCAGTGTGCCGAGCGTCGGCTCAAGCGAGCCACTGTATCCAATGCGGTGAAGCCAAGCTTGTTGATCGAATGAAGACGCGACCATCGGAAAGCACCCGCCCTCAGCCCAAATCGACGTCTGAACCTACCCGACCAGCGGAACTAAAACAACGCGCGCCGCCATCGCATCAGTGTGCAGGTCTGGAGATGTAGATGGTTTCGGATGACGGCCCGGACGAACTCTCCGCACGCACGGGGGCCGTTGTCCGGAAGCCTTCAGGGAATGAACCGGCGGGACGGTTAGC
>JANNUW010000612.1:0-1228 GCA_031414095.1 Hyphomicrobium sp.
TTCGGTGATCCTCGCGTTGATCGGCCTTGCGACGCTCAAATTGCGGTAAAGCATTGCTGCGCGAGGCGTCATGATCCCCGTCACCACATTCAATGAAAAGCACGTGGCCGTGTTCGGGCTCGGCGCGTCGGGCAATGCGACGGTCGCAGCTTTGCAAGCCGGCGGCGCCACAGTCGCGGCCTGGGACGACAGCGAAGCATCGCGCACGGCGGCGCGGGCAGCGGGTGTGCCGATTGTCGATCTCTCTGCCGCCGATTGGGTAAAGTTTGCGGCGCTGGTTTTGACGCCCGGCGTTCCGCTCACGCATCCAGAGCCCCATTGGACGGTCGTGAAGGCGCGCACGGCTGGCATCGAAATCATCGGCGACGTCGAACTCTTTTGCCGCGAGCGCGAAAGGCTGTGTCCCGACGCGCCGTTCATCGCCATCACCGGCACCAACGGCAAATCGACGACGACGGCGCTCATTTCGCATCTATTAACGTCAGACGGTCTCGACGTGCAGATGGGTGGCAACATCGGGCGCGCCATCCTGACGCTCGAGCCGCCGGCCCAGAGCCGCTATCACGTCATTGAGCTGTCGTCGTTTCAGATCGACCTGACGCCGAGCTTGAAACCCTCGGTCGGTATTCTACTCAACATCACGCCCGACCACCTCGATCGCCATGGCACCATGGAAAACTACGCCGCCGTCAAAGAGCGCGTAGTGGCTAGGGCCGATGTCGCCGTCATCGGCATGGACGATGCACCGTGCGCGGCCATCGCCGAACGCTTGGAAGGCGCGGGCAAAATCGTCCGCCGCGTGCGCACGGGATTACCGGGCAATCACGAGTACGGCATGGACGGCCCGATCGTGTGCTTCGACACGCGCCTCAAGGGCCGCATCGGCGTCATCAGCCTCGAGGGCATCGCGAGCTTGCGCGGTTTGCACAATGCGCAAAACGCCATCGCGGCTTTCGCCGCTACCTGGGATCATGTGCGGCCTGACGCCTACCCGCAGGGCTATGCGACATTTCCGGGCTTACCCCATCGCATGGAAGAGATAGGTAGTCTGGGGCCGGTACTTTTTATCAACGACAGCAAGGCAACGAACGCCGATAGTGCCGAGAAAGCGCTCTCGTCGTGGGCGGAAGGCATTTTCTGGATTCTCGGCGGCATAGCCAAAGATGGTGGCATCGAAGCTTTGGCGCCTTACTTCCAGCGCATCGCCAAAGCCTACCTCATCGGTGAC
>JANNUW010000613.1:0-9167 GCA_031414095.1 Hyphomicrobium sp.
TTGCAGCGTGACGTCATGGGCCGAGCTCTGGGCAATTCCGAGAGCCGTCAGAACTCCCATCACCACGATTGCGATGATGCGCGATAGCGAATTCATGTCATTTCTCCGAAACGTATTTCCCAAACCCTCCATTCAAGGCCCCGGCGGTTTTCCGCCCGCGGTCATTGAACTGGTTGGGCGCATTGCCGCGCCCCATGGATAGCGGCCGACCTTCACACTCTTGATGGCCTTGTCTTGGACAAGATCGATCACCGTAACGTCGTTGGATACTCCATTGGTGGTAAAGAGCATGCCTTCGTCGGGCGTCAGCGCAAGATGCCACACACGCTGTCCGACGAGGTAATATTTCTTGACCTCAAACGTCTTCATGTCGACCACCGCAACCCGGTTGGCTGGACCGAGCGCTACGAAGGCGATGCTGCCATCTTTCACGATAGTGATTCCGACCGGCTGGATATTGTCTCGCGATACGCCCGGAATAGTGAATGCAATTTTATGTACGATCTCACCTTTGGCGACGTCGATCACCGATACCGTGCCGCCGATTTCCGATGACACCAGGATCTGCTTTCCATCAGGTGTGAACTCGACATGGCGCGGCCGGGAATCGACGAGAACGTTTGAGACGACTTCAAGTGTCTTGGTATCGATGATGTGGGCCATGTTCGTCGTTTCCGACGTCGTGACCGCCAAGCTGTCATCGGGAGAGACGGCCATGCCTTCAGGCTCGACGCCGACGTCAACCTGCTTGATAACCTGCCGGCTGTCTATGTCGACAATGGTCGTAACTGCATTGTCTTCGTTGGCGATGTAGAGCCGCTTGCCATCAGACGACATTGCAAACTGCTCCGGATCGTCGCCCGATGGCAGATCGTAGAGGTGCTTTCCACTGTTCGTGTCGAAGACTTGCACCGCGTCACTGTCGCTCGCACAGACAAAAAACTGGGCATAGTCGAGAGAAAACAGAATTCCCCGCGGGCGCTTGCCCACGGCAATTGTTCTCACGACCGTCAAGGACTCTGAATCGATGACGGAAACGGTGTTCTCTTTTTCGTTTGTTATAAACACCTCATTCGCGCGCACGCTTGTCGCATAGGCCGTACACTGTACCGCAAATGCACACACAGCTAAGAATGCGTGAGCTGCGTTCCGTGTTGTCCCAAAGGGGTGCCAGGTGGCGGCATGCATCTGGTTGACATTGCTCTTCATCGTGCACCGCCATTGACGTGACAAAGAGCCGGTCCAGCTCCGGCTGTTGCGACAACACTCGTGCCACTTTTCGCGAGGGATTTCATTAGAGACCTTGCGAGGTTCAGATAGGTCAGTTGTTGACCAATTTGATCGGTGGCGGCGTGCGTCCAAGAAGCTCCGCTCCCCCACCCCGCGCCGCCTCGGCCGTCGGATCATAGTCGTCGGGCCGTTTGGCAACGAGCGTATGCGTTGTCAATATCAACCCAGCCACCGAGGCCGCATTTCGCATGGCACTGTGAACGACCTTCACGGGATCGACAATTCCGGCCTCGACGAGGTTGGTGACCTTGCCGGTACGCGCATTGAAGCCGAAGTCGTGATTGGCCGCCAAAACACTTTTGACCTGTTCGGAGCCGTCAAGCCCACCATTCTTGGCGATGCGTTCGAGCGGTTTCTGCACGGCGTCGCGGACGAGTTCGGCACCTCTGCGGAAGCTGCCCTTCAGGCCATCGGCAAGTTTATCGAGAGCCGGAATGGTGCGTAGCAGGGCTGTGCCCCCGCCCGGGACCACGCCTTCAGACAATGCCCCGCGAGCCGCATTGATTGCGTCTTCGATGAGCTGCGTCTTCCGCCTTAGCTCGACGGGCGTTGCGCCACCAGACAGTATGAGCGCTGTGCCTCCCGAAAGTTTGGCCAGTCTTTCTTGGTACTTGTCGCGCTCGATGTTCTCGGGAGCTGCTTCGTACTGCCGCGACACCTGCTCGCGACGTGAACTGACCGCAGCCGGATTGCCGCCGCCGCCGGCGATCGCCGTTCGCGCCGCAGATATCGTAGCTCTTTGAGCGCTGCCGAGATCCTCCAGTTCGCAATTCTCAATGCGGCCGCCAAGATCGCGTGCGACCACGCGGCCGCCGGTCGCAATTGCGATATCTTCGAGCATCGCCTTGCGCCAATGCCCATACTCGGGCGGATTGACGGCGACTATATTGAGTTGATGTTTTTCACGCCGGGTCAGAATATCCATCACGCAGGCAGGCGCGATATCTTCCGCAATGATCAAAAGCGGCCGCTTACTCTTTTCCATGAGCTGATAAACGCGCGCCAGCTCTGACGGCGCAGTGATCTTGTTGTCGGTAATCAGAATATGCGGATTGTCGAGCACAGCTTGCATGGTCTCGACGTCGGTCGCCATGTGATGTGACAGGTATCCGCGGTCGAAGGTCATGCCTTCGATGAACTCGAGCACCGCATGCATGCCGACGCCGTACTGCACATCGACGATGCCGTGCGTACCGGCCTTAGCGAAGGCCTCGCTCACGAGGTGGCCGAGTGCTTCGTCGTTGGCTGCGATGCTGGCGACAGCGCGAACGGTTTCTGGTCCGCTCACGGGCTTAGCTTGGGATTTGAGGGCGGCGATAACTTCTGTGACAGCAAGTTCCATTCCCTGAACCAGCTCAACGGCGTTGGCACCTTCACGGACACACTTCAATCCGCCTTGCACCAGCGCATCAGCTAGAACAGTGGCCGTTGTTGTGCCGTCGCCCGCGACATCATTCGTCTGCTTGGAGACCTCACGCACGATTTGCGCGCCCATGTTTTCAAAGGGGCACTCAAGTTCGATTTCGGCGGCAATCGTCACACCATCGCGCGAAATGATCGGCGTGCCTATGGGGCGGTCGATCACGGCGTTCATGCCATTGGGCCCGAGCGTGCCTGCAACCGCGCGGGCGAGCTTATGAACGCCGCGGCCGAGCGCCTCACGGGCTGCTTCGTCATGCAGCATCATCTTTGGCATTTGATTTCCTTAGTTACGAGTCGTGGGTGAAGTCAAAAACGGATAGCAGGGGCCGGGTCAGATGCAGCAGTGCCGGCGTCAGGGTTGAAACGCTCGACGAGCAAGCGACGGCACAATGCGCCGTTAAACTCGGCATTGATCCTCACGCGTCGAATGAGCTTGAGATAGTGAGCCAGCTCGCTGGCTTGCAAAGGCTCTCCCTCTAGCGTCACGAACGCGAGGCCTGCGCCATCAAACGCGCCCGCTATATGGCGCCGATCAATATACCGGTCGATCAGCCGCTGTTCGTCTGAGTCCGCCAGCCGCCCGCTTAGTCCATAGACGGTCCACGTGACGACGTCGTCGACCGTCTCTCCAGTGTCTAGAAGATGTTTCAGCAGCGCCTCTTGCCGCCATTGGAACGCCTTGTGCAGAAAGGTGCGCCGCAAGTCATCGAGATTGCCCGTTGCTTCATCGCCAAAGGCGTCGGCGAACGACAGCCCCTCGTTGACCCCGTGGTTGATTTTTTCGACGTACATGTGCTCGCCGAGCACGACGCTCGCCGTTTTGACCCACGCAAGATCGAGAACAGTAGTGCGCATGTCCTGCCCCATCATGAAGGCAAAGTTGGGCGAGCACCAATACGTCGGCAGCTGAAACGAGACGTGGACCTCGTCTCCATTTCTGATCTCAACGTCAGTTACGAATCCCATCTCGGTGACGCTGTCATCGAGCTCGGGATCCGTAACGTGACTGAGTTGTGACCAAACATCAGCGAGCCGACTCTCGGTTAAACTTGGAAGTACGGCTCGATCGTTCATCTAAACCACCCTCCGCCTGCGGTGACTTTCTGCTTGTAACCAAGCTTTTCCTTCTGCGCGGCCACATCGATGCCGTAGAGGCGCGCGGCGTTGAGACCCATAATCTTCTTCTTGGTCTCAAGTGTGAGCGCGACTCCGGTCTCGGCGGCGACGTCCTTGGGCAGTTCGAACGCCATGAACTTGTCGATGATCCACTTTGGAGTCCAGATGCCGTAGTCGCTGCCGAAAAGTATCTTGTCTTCGCCAAGCCAGAACAGGAGTTCGGAGATGACGTGTGCAAAATAGGCGGGGCGGCTGTGAATGAAAGGAATAGCGACTGCCAATCCTGCATACACATTGGTCTCCTGGGTGGCGATCCAGCAGAAATCGTCAAGGCGCGGCAACCCGCAATGTTCGACGATAAAGTTCAAGTTCTGGAACGACGTTGCACAATCGTCGACATCGGCGACGTCAAAGGCGTCCCTGTTGAGCGGAATAATGGTTGGGCCCTTGTGAACGTGAATGTTCTTAATGCCCAGCCGTTCGCACCATTCCAGGTAGCGATAGCTCTCTTTGTCAGAGAGCTTGTAGCCCTTTGACTCGCCGCGCCATTCCGCCGTGTAGAGCTTGACACCCTTGATGTCGTATTTCTCTTTTAAGGCATGCAGATACTCGATGCCCTTGGTTCCATCACGCGGGTCGAACGCTCCATTACAAATAAAGCGATCCGGGTGCTGCTGCTTCATCGAATAATTGCGTTCGGTCGTATTGAAACCGTCGACATAGAAGTCGGTCAGATAGGTGGGCTGCAGAATGGCCATGTCGACGTAACCTTTGACGAACAGGTCGTCGTACATCGTCTTGGCATCGTACTTTTCGAACTTATCTTTGGGCCAGACTTCCTCTTTAGGACTGAGGCCAGTGTGGTAGTTATAAAAACAGTCGATGAACTGCTTGCCGTGGATGTTCTTTTGGTTGGCAGGACTGCCGTCCCAAAAATGCGTGTGCCCGTCGATGACGAAGATTTCTTCGCCGCTCTTAGTCGTATACATGACCGATCCCCTTTTTTGCGGATTCTGACCACACAATTCACTCGCGTCTCCCTGCGCGAGGCGGGGGTCGCCGCCTTAGCCAGCGTCGAACCCCGGAGCAATTTCGTTCGTCTTCAAACCACGTACTTCAACGCGTCGTCCATATTGCCAAACAAGACGACGTTATCTTCATCGATCATCACCATGCGACCATAGTGGGTCGACGTTGAAATCTCGAAGGTGTTCGTTGTCATCGGACGGCCGAGCGCCTCGCTGATCTCGACCATGTTGAACTCCAGCTTGCCTTGACCGTCGATGCGGATCATGGCCGGCATATAGGTCACCGTCACCCCTGGCTTCTCTGCCATGACTTCGGCAATGGAGCGGGCTTCAACGCTATCATTCATCGTCACTCCGCATTGGTGCGAAATCGTGTCTTCAAATCTTATCTCTTTCATCGACTTGAAGATGTTTGCTTGATGATCGCTCATGGTTCGTTTGCCTTTTCGGAAATTATAGTTGGCTATCCCGCGTCATTCTCCGCATCTCAGGCAATGCAGGCAGGTACGGCCAAGCGTGTCTGCGAGAGGATGTTTTTGAGCCGGTTTTTGGCGGCGTCCAATGCTACCGGGAAGCTTGCTATCTTCACCCTTGGCTGTGACCAGATCGGCTGCAGCTGTTCGGCGGCCGCGAGGCAAAGCTTCGTGTGCTTATCGATCCATTCGCTGAGAATGATCTGGTTGTGCAAGGGGTAGGTCGCATCTTGCATCAGCACATGAACCAGTTCGACGGTATTGGCCAAGTTGCGCTCGTAGTCGCCTTCGGCAGCAGAAACCACGCTCGGCGTGATGAAGTCGTTATGGGACGCGGCCATCTGCATGATGAACCCTGACCGGAATAGCTCGCCAACGAGGGGCTCAAACACAAGGTTTACGGCGACGTACTGTTCGAGATAGTCTGTGGCGCCCATGATCTCTTCGATGGCGCGCCGTGTGCCCTGCCAGATGGGGTTCTCCATCCAATTGCGCTTGCCGGCGTCCTTATCGATGCCGCCCTCAATGTCGAGACCAACCTCAGCAAGATAGAGTGTCAGATCTTGAGCAAAACGCAGTTTGTAGGACGAATTTGTTAGGATAGCGTTGTTGATCATCTGGGTGTAGCCGTAGCGCTGCGCCTGCATCAGCGAGGTGCCCAGCCCAAACTCAGCATGCTTGTACGCGCCGACGTGGTCGGCCAGCACTTTGATCCATGAGGGATCAAAACGCGTGGCGGCGCCGGAACGCCGGCCGTTTTCGATCACGCTTTGGATGGAGCCGCAGATCGTCGACTGACGCTGGTAGTGCGTTTTTTCCCATTCCTGATCAATCGAGCGGTACTTGTGCCAGTCCGCCGATTTGCAGCGTGTCCAATCCTTGGAGTAGGTCGGCGTTCCATCGGGAAAATTGATAATCCAATCTTGCAGCAGGTAGCGTTCCGGATCGGGCTGAACGTCGAGCGTCATGTCTTCGTAGTGCGTGGCCTTGCGGCCTTTGGGTTCATAATAGTTGAACTTGCGGCTGTCAGAGCCGGCGAACACGGCGGATCCAGCAGCGCCTGACTTCACTTTTGAAACTTCGGCTTCCATTTCGTTCTCCTCCAAACGTCATGCGCTTGACGATTTTTTTATTGGTTTCGATTGAGGCCGTGGAACTAGCCTTTCTTCATTGGCTGCGTAAATTTATCGAAATAGAAGTGGCTGGGTTCGACACCAGCGGACAAGAGCACCGGCAATACGGCGTCAATCATCGGTGGTGGCCCGCACGAATAGGCATCAATCTCGCCCGAGAGGTTTTCCTCCCGCAGCCGCCGTGCCACGACGTCGTGAACGAAGCCGGTTTCTCCGCTCCACGTATCGGGCGGCGCGCTGTCCGATAGAGCCGGGATGAATGCGAAGTCTGGGTGCTTGGCGGCCAATGCAGCGAACTCTTCGAGCAAGAACAGATCCTTATCCGTTCTGGCACCATAGAAGAATCGGATCGGGCGTTGCTCACCGCTTTCGATGTGGTCTTGCAGGATCGACCAGAGCGGCGACATGCCGGATCCGCCACCCACGAGGATCATCGGGCCTGGCCTGTCTTCGCGCCGGAAGCACCCCCCGTAGGGTCCCTTGGCGGTGATAGGGGTGCCGGGCGCGAGGCCATTGTCCAGCAACGATGAGAATGCCCCGTCACCATACTTTTTGATGATGAACTGCAAACGGTTGGGCTCACTGGGCGCGTTTGCCATCGAATAGGACCGCGTGACGCCAGCGCCTGGAATGGTAAGTTCGACATATTGGCCGGCCCAGAACTTGAGCGGCTCGTCGATTTCAAGTTCCAGCAGCCTAATGTCATGCGTCAGTGATCTGACGCCTAGGACTTTGCCGTTATACGTTTTGACAGGAATCGACCGGCTCAGCAGTTCTTCGTCGAAATTCTGCAGTTCGACGACGATATCGCTGTAGGCATGCGTGCGGCACAGCAGAATAAAGTTCTCATCGCGCTCGTAGTCAGGCAGCGCAAACGTGGAGAACTTGAGCAGTTCAATGTCGCCATCGACGAGCTTTGCCTTGCAGCTTCCGCACTGACCTTCTTTGCAGCCGTGCATGACGGCAATTCCCTGGCGGAATGCCGCGTCGAGAACGGTTTCGCCCTCTTCGACGTCCATCTCGACGCCAACTGGCTCCAGTCGCACCTTGTGTACCGCATTCCCCACCAGTCACTACTCCGTATCAAATTGCTGTGCGGTCAACGAATTGCTGTTCGATAGAAAGAACGGAGGCCGCTCGAGCAGCCTCCGTAGAGTTTTCTAGTGCGTGTTAGTGCTTGCCATTGCAGCTTCCGGTGCAAGGGTTGATCTTGAAGCCAGCGCGGTATTGAGCGACGTGCTTCGTCTGTTCGTCCGGACTCATATTGCGCAGGAGTACAAGCGGACTTTGCAGCGTGTTGCCGCGCACGTGGTCGAGAGTCCACATGTCCTTTTGCTCGAACCGCAAGTGCGGCTGAGCGGTAATCGTCTTGCCGTCGGGTCTCACGAAACCAAGATCCTTGATGGCGTCGGCGAGATCCCAGCCGTGATAGCAATCTTCCCACATGCGCTGGCCCTTGAAGCGGCCCATAGCAGGCGTCGGACGGCCTTCGTATTCGGCTTGGAAGGCGACCGTATGCGTCCACTTGCACTGCTCAGAGCAGTACGTGTAGAGCTTGCCGTCGACTTCGCCGGTGCAGAACTCTTCGCGGATCAAGGCCGGCACCATGCAGCTCCAGCAGCGATGCGGGTAAACATACCCGTTCTCGCCATCGAACAGGATGTTCGTCTGACCAGGAACGCTCTTGCGGGCATACCACTTCCAGTAGTCGCCGAACTCGGCGTACCAGCCGGGATACTTGTGCTCGAACCACTCGAAGTCCTTTTCGGTCTGGGCTTCGATGCGCCAGAAGTTGACGGGCCAGCCGACCGAGAAGAACTGCGCAACTTTGTGTACGTAGTTCTTCTTGACCAGAGCATCCCATGCGGCCGCGACGTCGTCGTGGTGGATTTTGATGCCGTACTTTTCGAGCGGCAGCATGTAGGTGCGGTAGTAATCTTCGTAGATCCACCGGTGCCAGAGTTCGGCGTAACTCTCCTTGTTCTTGTCGCGGTTGGTCGTCCCGTACTCGATGAACGTGCCAATGGCAGCGTCAACGATGCGGTGGTTCTGCCAGAACGCGTATTTAAGATCGCGCTCAAGGAGCTGATGATTGGACGGATCGTTGATCATGGCCATAAGCATCGAATGGCCGTTGCCGATATGGCGCGATTCGTCCGATTGAACCGACAGGAACACGGTCGGCAGCGCGTAGTCGCCATTGCGGGCAGCTTCTGACGGCATGGCCACGAACAGCGTATTGGTGAAGGCTGTTTCGGCGACGACTGTCAAATAAACGTTGGCCGACGTAATCGCGTCACCACAGATGAAGACTTCAGCGAACTGACGCCCAATCGTGCAAGCGTAGCATTTTCCGAAGGCTTTCTCGGTGATATCGAACCCAGCCGGGTCGATATAATTTTCCATGTACCATTTCTTCAGGTTCATCTGAATCGTCGAGTGCCTGAACTCGTCGATCATCTGCATCGTGAAGCCGGTGCGCAGTTCTTCGCCAGGTGCCAAACGCGCCACCATGGCCATCGAACGGGCGGCAGAGATTTCCGGGAACGGGATGATGGCCAGGAACAGCTTCATCCATTCCACCCAACGCGGTTCCACATTGCGGAACATGTCCCCGCGCAGTGCCGCATCGAGGGCGCCGTAAACGCGGTTATCTTTTTCTTCCTGCATCGGGAAGTAGGACCGCAGAACCTGCTTCATCGGGT
>JANNUW010000614.1:0-1048 GCA_031414095.1 Hyphomicrobium sp.
CCTTGAAGGTGATCGAGGCCAACCCAGCCGCGACAGACGTATTAGACAAAGCTGCAAAAAAGGTGATCGGCCGAACGCTGACCGATCTTTTCCATCCCAGCAGCCACAACGATCTGCATCAGCAGATGTCGGATGCGCGGGCCGCGGGCCAGGTCGGCGGCCTGAAACTGAGATTGCCGAGTGGTGCCGAATGCATGGTTTCGGTTTCGCTCTTCCGCCAGGGCATCGCGTCTCATTTGTTGGTACGGTTGACGCCGCTTTCCGCAGCTGGGCGGTATTCGAGCGCTACCACGGCGCGTTCGACTGCGATGGACGTTGTGCAAAACATGCCCGATGGTTTTGTGGTGACCAGCCAGGACTACCGGGTCGTTGCAGTCAACTCCGCTTTTGTTGAGCTCACGCAATTGGCAATCGAGGAGCAAGTGAAGGGCCAGTCTCTTGATCGCTGGATCGGACGCACCACTTCGGAGTTTGGATTGTTGACGGCGAACTTGCGCGAGCACGGCGCTCTGCGCAATTTTGCGACAGTCATGCGCGGCGACCTTGGCAGTCAGGAAGATGTAGAGCTGTCGGCGGTTTCAGTCGCAAGCGGCCATCAACCTTGTCATGGGTTCATCGTCCGCACCATCGGTCGTCGCACCGCGTCGGCCCGTTCTGTGAACCACGAATTCCCCCGCTCGGTGAACCAGCTGACCAGTCTCGTCGGCAGCGTGCCCCTTAAAGAGCTCGTGCGAGAGACAACCGATCTGATCGAGCGGTTGTGCATCGAGGCAGCGCTTGAGCTTGCCGACGATAATCGCGTGTCCGCAGCTGAGATGCTGGGAGTGAGCCGGCAAAGCCTCTACATGAAACTGCGCCGTTATGGGATCGGCGACCGGGGCTCGGACGACGCGCAATCGATGTCCTGAGGCTGGTCAAATCCACACCGGCGTCCTTGAGGCGTTGCTGTCAACATTTGTTGACTGTCAAAAATTATCGACGATAATGGCTTTCAGATCGGGGACGCCATGACACGTCGGGCTATTTCATCTGCTATCGAACTTGCCAA
>JANNUW010000615.1:0-11147 GCA_031414095.1 Hyphomicrobium sp.
AATTGCTGCGGGACTAGGGTGAGATCATTAACGTGTTCCAACTTTCTGTCTCATAGTCAAACCACTTGTCGACATTTGTTCCGTCCCAATGAAGTTCGACATGACGCCCTTGGATAGGGATCTTCACCACATCGGGATAAAAGGCGGCAATACATTGCCCTCTGCGATTGCGAACGCTTGGGTAAACGATGCCGTTGCTACTGTGCTCGCGCAAAGACTTGGCCAACGCTTGAGACTCCGGGTAGTGAACAACGCTTGGATTGAAAAACGCTGACCAATCACCCTTTGTAAGGTCGTGCATCACCTTGTCGATCTTACCGACGTACTCTCTATATGAAACAGCCAGAGCGGGATCATTTGTGCGGGCATGAAAACGCGCCATATGAAAGGCGACTTCCCATAGAGCCGTCTGAAACTCGCGAGCGGCGTAATAGACACCATAGGTACCGTCAGAAAATCGTGTGGGTCGGCCTTTGCTAAAATGCGAAAAAGGGGCCATAGTTACTGAAGCCCCGGGCCCTGTCACGCGGCGTGATTTTGGAACACTACTAATTTCGCCCACTTCCTCGCGCAGCCGAGGATCGGTAAGGCCTTCCAGCGCATAAAGAGCATCCCAATCATTCTTGTTGGCTATTCGCTCGAAAAGCGAGATGGGAGGATACCGCGTCGGTATTAAACGATGTGTGTGCTGCCACCTGACCCGGCGAGTGGTAACGCGCTCTAATGTTTCATTGTGACTGTAGATGTCATCCTCTTTCTTTCGCGTCACCAACCGCCCCTGACGCTGTCCAGATAGTCGCGTACCGCCGCGAGGTCCGTTATCTGCCCACCCATCATTCTATCAAGTGCTGTCTGACCACCAAAAGCCATATTGGATGTAGTCAACCATCGATCAGCAAGTTCGGGCTTCTGATAAATAATCTCCAGCGATTTGAAGATACCAATAATGTAGCTCAGTCGGCTTGCAAGATCTAAAGACTGTGCCGCGCTCGCGACCTCGCCCTTTTTCCATTTGAAAAAAGTGGCCCGCGACGGCTGACCCAGCAGGATCATCGCATGGTCGTTGCCGATTCTCCATTTCTCAACAATGCGGTAGAACGCACGCAGTCCAGCCTCGATCTGGTTTACTGGTACACGCTTGGGCGGGGCCGTTGAGATCAGAGTGAGCATGGCTTCGTCCTCCTAAAGTATAGGATAGGACTATTTTTCGTTTTTGTCTAGATTAAGACTTTCGTTTACATGGTTTGAGGATTGCTACCCGGTAGTGCCGCCCGGTCCTAACCGCAAAACCACCTTGCCGGTGGCCTCGCGGCGGTCGAGTACGGCGAGGGCGTCTACGATCTGTTCGAGGGGGTAGACGGCGTGGGTGCGCGGCGATAACTCTCCAGCCGCCACCCACGCCAGAACATCGCTCATGTTGGCGCGGTGGGCAGCGGGATCGCGCCGCACGGCCTCACCCCAGAACACGCCGATGGCCTCGACGCCTTTCACGAGCAACAGATTGAGCGGCAGTTTCGGGATTTCGCCGGCCGCAAACCCGACGACAAGATAGCGCCCCTGCCAGTTCATTGATCGCAAGGCGGGCTCGGCATACTTGCCTCCGACGCAATCGTAGATCACATCGGGACCTAGGCCGTCCGTGGCCGCGCGTAACGCGATTTTCAGATCGGCTTCATCGTAGTTGATCAGCGCATCGGCGCCGTTGGCTTGGCAGATCGCGAGCTTTTCCGCCGACGAGGCTGCTGCGATGACCCGCGCGCCCAACCGCTTGGCAATTTCGACAGCGGCGAGCCCGGCTCCACCTGATGCGCCAAGCACCGCCACTGTTTCGCCTGGCCGGACACGCCCGCGGTCCTTCAATCCATGAATGGCCGTGCCATAGGTAATGGACACCCCCGATGCCACCGCGTCGGTAACGCCATCTGGAATGGCAATGACGCAATTGGCATCGGCCGCAACCAGTTCTCGCGCGCCGCCTATGCCGATGTATGCCGCGACGCGGTCTCCCAACCGCAACCCTGTCACGCCCGGGCCGAGTGCCTCGACGACACCCGCAATCTCGCCGGAGGGCGAGAACGGCAGAGCGGGTTCGTGCTGATATTTACCGCGCACGATGAGGGTGTCGAAATGATTGAGAGCCGCCGCACGCACGGCAATGAGCACCTGACCGGGCCCGGCCTGGGGCGGCGAGATATCAGCAATCTCGATTGAGGCCGGACCATCCAGGCTCTTGCACAGGGCGGCTTTCATGTGGGAGGTCCTGTTTTCGTGGAATCGCCGCGTTCTCTTAAGGCCTGATCAGACCCTAAAACAAGTCGCTATAAAAAGTCCCAAGCAGCCCGCGCAGCCTGAGCCTGCCCAATAAAGTCGAACTGAAAGACAACAGACTATGCCCACAGCACCCTGGCCACCGCAGCCGCGCGGCTATTTCGCAATCGGCGCCGAGCGCATGTCGAAGGCTCTAAACCTTGGCAACCTCATGCGTTCGGCCCACGGCTTTGGCGCCAGCTTCACCTTTACGGTAGGCGCGACCTATCTCAACCACGAAGCCCACGCGGATACGTCCAAAAGTCACTTGCACATTGCGCACTACAATTGGTCAGCCATCGCGGACGTCAACTTGCCGAACGGCTGCAAACTGGTCGGCGTCGAGCTGATCGATGGCGCGATAGATTTGCCGAGCTTCCGCCATCCGTTGCGCGCCGCCTATGTTCTCGGCCCGGAAGCCGGATCGCTGTCGCAAGCGATGATCGAGCGCTGCGACTACGTCGTGAAAATCCCCACGCTGTTTTGCGTGAACGTCGCCATGGCCGGGGCCATCGTCATGTACGACCGGGTAAAATCGATGGCGCGCTTTGACGAACGCCCGATCGGCGAGGGCGGCAATCCCGGCGGCATCGTGCGCCGCGGGCGGGCTTGACACGCCCGACGGGTTACCTGCCTGCCCGCTCTTTGTTGCGCAGGTGCACGTACAGCGCGCCATCGCCACCGTGACGGCCGGCGGCTGGCTTGTAGCTAATGACGATGGCGCGCAACTCCGCTTCGGCGAGCCAGGCGGGGACATTGCGCTTCAGAACGCCCGGCTCGACCGGCACGATGGTCCACGGATCTTGCTCACGATCGCGGTTCTGGCGCGCGCCTTTGCCCGTTACGACAAGCACCCATCGGTGCCCCTGGCTGTAGGCGGCCATCAAAAACCGGCGCAACGCCGTGTGCGCCTCGCTCTGGCGCATGCCGTGCAGATCAATCCGGGCGTCGATGGCGATTTGGCCGGTTCCAAGTTTGCGGGCTTTGCGCTTATCGAACTCGGCCAGCGCTGGAGATTTTGTTGGCAACGCCGCCGGTTGAGCGATGAAGCCGTGAACGGTTGATTGCGCCGACGATGAAGACTTTGATCGGCCTTCCGCCGCGGATACAGCCGGGCGCGGAAGCGCCGCGTGCGCCATTTCGAGCGCTTCCGTCGCTGTGTGGACCCGCGACTTTGCCTTTTTCAGTGGGTTGAGTGTGCGTGCCGTATGCGACCACACCTCTTCATCTTCGTCGGACAGGTGACGCTTGCGCGTACCCGGGGGTTTGCCGGGCTTTTTCATCGGCTGGGCGGCAGGTTCGGATGCAATACGAAATAGGAGCCCGGATGCTTCGTGATGCCGGCCAGTGCCCCAGCCCGATCGCCCGAGCCGAAATATAAATCTCCGCGCTCTGGCCCGCGGATGGCCGAGCCAACATCTTGGGCAATCATCAGCCGGGCAAATCCGCCGCTGCTGCCCGCAGCATGTGTCAAAGTGGGAGCGCTGACATAGATGGGCGTGCCGATTGCGTGGAAGCTCGTATCGACCGCCAAGCTGCGGCCTTCAGACAGCGGAATGTGCATCACGCCCATGGCGCTTCGGGCTTCGTCCCCTTCAAGCACTCTGAAGAAGACGAACGACTTGTTTTGCCACATGGCGCGGCGTCCGCGCTCGGCGTCGGCTGACAGCCACGTCTTCATGCTTTCGAGCGACATCTGATCAAACGTAAAATGTCCTTGATCGATCATGTAGCGGCCGACCGAAGTATAGGGGTGCCCGTTCTTGCCGTCGTAGGTGATCCGAATGGCAGAACCATCGGCGAGCCGGATCAGTCCCGAACCCTGAATGTGCAGAAAGAAGCAATCGACCGCGTCGTCGAGCCATAAAAACTCGAGCCCTTGGCCATCGAGCGCTCCCGACTCGATGGCTTCCCGTGTGGCAAAGGCTTCCAGGCCGTTGCCAGTTTGGCGCGCGTGCGTCAGGACTTCGCCGACCGTGCCGCGTGCTGCATCGGCGACGAGATTGACGAGATCGGGCGGGCGCCTGAAAACGGGAATCTTTAAACGGTCCGTCGGCGTCAGTGAGCCTTCGAGCTCGGGCTCATAATAAGCAGTCAAAAGGCCGGGCTGGCCGTTGTGCCGGACCACCTGGGGCGTAAAGTGTGCCTCGAAGAACTCCCGCGCCGCAGCCGCGTTAACAGGCCCGCTCATATTCTGAGCGCTCTCGCACAGCGCCGCCAGCGGAGAAGGCCCGCGGGAAATCTGCTCCGCGTGCGCCCGCACGGCACCGCTCGAAAACAAGAATGCGTTGAACGCCGCCGCGTGATCATCGTCGCGCCAGCCGGGTAGGGCGTCAAAACTGACAGGCTCAAACGAGGCTTTGATGGCTGTCATATTCGCGGGTGGAAATCCCAGGGGCATGGATCGACGAAAAGGCCTTCGCGGGTGTGCTGCCTATGCGTCGATCAATAACCCATGTTTGGCGGGCCGGCCAGAGCTGATGGCTGCAGATCTGAGCTAGTTTAACGGCTCGGTCGCGATCAATTTCCAGTTTAGATTGTTACGCGCCCGCATGGTCGAGACATCCCGGCTGAAGGTCCACAAGTCTGTGACGATCTTGGGCTTGCCGGGGTCGCCGTCGATCACGGCGCCGGCCTTGTCGCGCGTGGAACTGATCAGCTCGCTCACAAACCGCATCGTGATCTGCGCCGAGCCCTTGTCCATTTCGGCATCGATAATATCGGCCTTGTTCAGCCCGACAAACGCTTGCTCAACCTTTTCGCCGCGCTTTTCACGATCGACGATGGCAGCCGTGAAGCTATCGTTCACCGCCCCGCCCAGAAGATCGCGCAGCGCCTTGCGGTTGCCCTCGGCATAGGCAGTTATGATCATCTCGTAGGCATGCTTAGCGCCAGTTACGAACTGATCGGGATGGAAATCAGGGTCGGCTTGCAAAATGTCGAGGAGCCCTTGCGTGAGCGCGGCATGGCCGGGCAGGGCCTTGATCCGTTCCTGCGCCGGGTTTACCGGAGGCTCGCTTGCGACCGGCGCGGAGGGCGCCATCGGCTTGCGTTCCCGGTCGCGAACCGGGAGATTGACGACCTTGTCCTGCCCGACTCCGCTGCGGACACTGGTGGCGTCGCGCGCCCGTTGCTCAATTCGCGTTTGCTCGTCTCCTGTCCGGCGCCCCAGCACGCTGCGCAACTTGAAGATTGCGACCACGGCGACCAACAGCGTCAGCAGCGTGAAAACGTCGATTTGACCATCCATGTCGGCAGCCTTCCCGGCCCAGAAAAAAGGGGGCTATCTGTTATTAGCTCAAGTCGTGAGTATGTAGGGTCGATGACCGCCCCGGTCCAGCCCTGTACGGACGCAAGTGAGTGACATAAAGCTTAAATTTCCGACTGCGCAAGCGTTCGGGGCCTGCAGACAAGGAAAGTGTTGAACTTTGGTACGAATTTTTCTTTTCGGTGCCTTCATTGTGTTCCCGATCCTGGAGCTGGCGCTTTTGATCAAGCTCGGCGGGATTCTAGGGTTTTGGCCGACGCTGGCCATAATCATCGGCACCGCGCTGGTGGGCTCGAGCGTTATTCAACGGCAGGGATTCGCCGTCCTGCGCCGGGCTCAGCAGGCGTTGGCCGAAGGGCGTCCGCCGATCGAGCCGGTCCTTGATGGCATGTTTCTGTTCATCGCTGGACTGTTGCTCATTACGCCCGGTCTGATCAGTGATATCATCGGATTAATTCTCCTCGTGCCGCCGGTTCGAAAGTTGATCGCGCACGGAGTCCTCCGGCTCATCCTCAACGGCGGCCGTGTCAAGGGCACAGTCTTTACGCGCCGGAACCGTGGCGTACGGCCAGAGCACGAGCAAGGTGCCCCCCGGCACCAGGAAAAAGGCGCCCCCCGGCACTCCGCTCCCGCCGGCGAGCCACCCACAATCGAAGGGGAATACGAACGAATCGATGATTCAGTTGCTCCGCCTGGGTCAACGGGCAGCAAACCGCCAGCATCATAAGAGTTTCTTGTGAAAGCAGGAGCGCTCGCAGCATTTGCAGCGCTGGCCAGAGCGTGATAGCGACCTCGCTCTGCAAGGCGCATCATCGGCGTCAGATTTTTAGGGAACGGACGGCACACATGGCAGACACGGCCAAGGGCAAAAAGCAGGCGGACGCCGACACCTCGGCAGCACAGCCGATCGAAGCCCAAGTGATCGGGCAATACATCAAGGATTTGTCGTTTGAAAATCCCAATGTCCGCAATCTGGTCGAAGGTCCCGGCGACGAGCCCAACTTGAAACTCGAAGTCAACGTCAATGCCCAGCGCATGGGCCCTGAAGCGTTTGAAAGCGCCATCGATTTTAAGGCGCACGCGACCAACAAGTCCGGCGTCATCTACAATTTAGAGATCGTCTATGCGGGCATGTTCAAGATTAAAAATCTGCCCGAGAAATCGATCGAGCCGTTTTTGCTCATCAACTGTCCGGCCTTGTTGTTTCCGTTTCTGCGCCGCTTAGCCGCCGATATCACGCGCGAGGGCGGTTTCCCGCCGTTGTTGCTCGATCCGATGGACTTCGGTGCCCTGTACATGCGCCGTCAGCAAGATCTGGCAAGCCGCGAGGCCGTCGGCCAGCCTAAGAATTAAGCTTGGGCGAAGGTCGGCTAGAGCATTTTCCGACGAAATGGACGCCGGTTCGTCGTCAGAAAATGCGACAAAACGAATGACTAGAGCGCGCCGATGCGATTCCATCGGGTCAGAGAACGCTCTAGCCCGCGCCGGGAGAGGCCGGGCGCCTTCGCTTGATTGCGATATCGTCATACCAGACCGAGCCCGAGACGAGTTGCTCGGACGCTGATCTCGCGTCGAGTTCGAGCGTCAGGTATTGCGCACCACATCCCACAGCCGGGATCGTGAACGAAAACTCGAGCGCACTCCAGTCGGGGATTTTGCCGAGCGCACTGGCGCTTTGGCCCAGGCGCGCTTTCGGCTTTTCGGCACACGCGATGCGCCACAGAAGGCCACGGCGGCCGTTCATATGGCCTTTAGTGCGGCCTGTGAACGTGTACTCACCCGGCGGCAGCATCGTGAGCTGCACGACGGGAAGAAAATTTACGCGACCTTGGCTGAATAATACAGAAAGAGCGTGCTCCTTCGGCGATTCGGCCAGTTGCTCGACCGCGACCGTAACCCCAGTGCCGGCTTTGACTGTCCAGTCGAAAGGCATGCCCGAAGGTGCCACCTCGAAGCCGCCGTTGACGACAAAGCCGGCGGCGCTCAACTGCTCGGGATCGAGGAACTGCAACCAAGCATAGTAGGCGACCTCGTAGAGCTTCCGGCCAACAAGAAAATCGAGATAGTTTTTGATATCGGGGATGGTCGGCGGGTTGGAGGTATCCTTAAGCGACAGCAATAGGTCGAGCGGCGTGCGGGCATCGGTGATGCTGGGCGATATCATCTGGAAAAACGATGCGCGCCAGGGCGGGTTCGTCGCCAACAGAGCCTTGACCGCCGCGTTGCCGCTCTCAGTTTCGGCTGTCAGCGCGAGGCGGGCGGTGACCGGCTTTCGCATTTGCGGCCGCGTACGCATGAGGATGTCGGCATAGGCCGTAGCCGCAGCAAAGTCTTTGCGCTCAAAACTTTTGTCAAGCAACCACGCCACTGCCGCGCTTTCGCGCAGCGAATGCCGGGCGCTCGCATTCATCAGCGCTTCCGCTTTGCCAGCATCGCCGTTGGCGGCAGCCATATCTCCCAACAGACGCATCGCACGCGCGTTGAGGGGATCGTGCCTCAATACTTTCCGGGCGAGCGCCGACACGCTTTCGCGCAACGGGACGCTGAGCGGCGCCGGGGCGAGGCTAGCGGAAGGTGCTGTTGCCGTTGCTTTGGACGTTTTTGCGGCCTCTATGGCCAACTCCTGCAAGGCAACGACACGCGACGTCTCGGCGTTATCGGCCTCAGCAGCCATTGCCTCGCCTTCGGGCTCAGCACCGGCGTCGGCAGCGTCAGCCGCGACGGCGGGGTCTTTGACTTTTTTCAGGAGCGCCGGTGCGCCGCGCTCGGCGTCGATGGCACGGCCCGCAGCAGCAATGAGCGCCACCGGGTTCGTAGGGTCCAGACGCAAGGCAAGCTGTGGTGAGCGGTGCGCTAGAAACGCAGCTAGGCTGTTGGTCACGACGAGCCAGGACGCGGCAGCAACGAAACCGCTCACGGCTATCAGGCAGATCGGCGAATGTCGGGTCGTGAACACGCGAAGGTGACCTCGATGTGGCGATTAACGAACGTCGCGGCCGAGCAGCATCGACAACGCGCGCCTTAGACGCGAGCCTGCCCCCGCACGTGGGGGCTGGTTGGCCATGGCATCGCGTTGCACTCCGGTCCGAACAGGCGGCTGCGGCTTGAACCGGCGTTTCTTGGCTGCCAAGCGCCGGCCCGATTTAAGGCGATCCGCGTGCGTGGCATCGTACGCCGTCCGGCGGTCCGGTGTCTTCAAATCATCCCAAGCCTGATTGACGCGGCCCGTAATGGCAGGCCGGTCGAGGATCAATCCAGCGTCTGGGTGCAGCCACTTGACGAGATACGCCATGTTACGGCGCAGATCGGCTGGGGTGGTGTTTTGGGTCGCTCCCAGAACACGGTAGCTGTCGGCGTGTGCGCTCAACAAAATCTGTTCGATGAAGAATTTGGCGGCATCGCGAATGGTCGCCTCGGGCCGCTCAGTTGCTAAGGCGGCACTCGCAAGGCTGTTACGGTCGCCGGCGGCGATAGCCAACAGTAGATCGACGCCATCGGGCAATGGAGCGGCAAGAACAGCCTTGACGCGTGAGGGCACATGCAGGATCTCAAGCGCGATTTTGACAGCCTGCGTTGCCGCCATTTGACTAGCCTGCCTTGGTCAGTTTCGGGCGGCTCGTATCGTTATCGCCTTCTGCCGGCAATCCGTAACTATGGGCATCGCTCCCGTAGCCATATCCGTAGCCATAACCGTAACCTGCGGCCTGCGAATCGTACTTGGTAAGAATTGTTCCGAGCACGGGCGCGCGCGCATACTGCAGCCGTTTGAGTGCGCCGCGAACAAGCCCCGTGCGTGCCTGCCCTGCGCCGACGACAAAGGCCGTGGCAGATGCTGCGTTCGACAGGATGGCGGCGTCCGCCAAGCCCATCACGGGCGGCCCGTCGAGCACGATGAAGTCGAAAACTTCATGCCCGACTGTCAACAGCGAAAGTAAGTTCGATGTGGCGAGAAGATCGGCCGCGTTGGGCGGCAGGGGGCCAGACGGCATAAACGCAAGATTGGGCGTCGCGGTAGCCTGGAAGGCCTCGGGTGGTTGACAGCCCCCGGTCAGATAGTTCGACAAGCCAATGCTGTTTTCAAGTCCGAGTTTCGTGTGCAGTGAGGGCTTGCGCAGATCGCAATCGATCAGCAGGATCTTGAGCCCCATAACAGCGAAGTGCCTGGCTATTGCGATCGACGTGATCGACTTACCTTCCGAGGGACCCGCACTTGTGATCAGCAGAGTTTTCGGCAACCCGGTTTCAGTTGAAAATTGCAGCGACGTGCACAGCGACCGATAGGCTTCCGAGAACGCGCTGCGCGGGTCTGACAATTCTTCTTCGACAGACCTTGTCGAAGCGATTTTGGGAATCACGCCCAAGGTCGTGAGATTCGATATCCGCTCGGCTTCTTCGGGCGAACGGATGGTGTCGTCGAGGCGTTCGAGGACGAAAGCGGCCGCCAAACCGCCGCCGAGACCGAGCGCCAACGAAAACAGTATCGCTCGCGACAGGTTCGGCGCCGAGGGGAAGCCCGGCACTTGGGCTTTATCGACGATAAAAACGTTGTTGGAACCAACACCGGCCGCGATGTCCACTTCCTTGAACCGCTGCAACAGGCCGTCATAGAGTGAGCGGTTGGTGTCGACTTCGCGTTTCAAGATGTTGTATTGAATGGAGCGCTTTTGCAGGTCCAAAACGTCGGTCCGCAAAAATTCGATTCGCGACTTGGTCTCGACTTCCTGGCTGGCAGAAGATTCGTACGCCGCCTTGAACGACCCCTTGATGGTGTTGATTTCCGACGCCAATTGGCGATCGATTTCCTTGACCTTGTTGTCGATCTGAATCATCGCGGGATAGCTCGGCTTGAACGTCTCGAGCTTTTCCTGATATTCTGTCACCAGCGCGTTACGTTTGCCACGCAGGCCGTCGATCACACTGTTGGTCAGCAGTTGCGGCAAGTTTATCGCGTCGGCCCCTTCGACCTGTTTCCACAACTGTTCGTTCTTGATGCGCTCGGACGCGAGGTTGCCGAGCGCGACATTGGCTGCCGCCAGATTGCTTTCGGCAATTGAGGATTTTTCCGTGACAGCGACGATCTGCTCCTTTTGCGCAAATTCGAGCAGGACCCGTTCAGACTCTTCCAGCCTCAGCTTCAACTGCTTGAGTTGATCTTCAAGAAACGTTTTGGCATACGAGTTGGCCTCGAAACGCTTGTCCAGATTGGATGCGATGTAACCATCGGCAAACGCCATGCTGACGCGCGCGGCGCGGCCCGGGTTGGGGTCAGTAAAAGAAATGTCGACGAGCCTAGAGCCGGCCAGAGGCTTCACGACGCGGTTGATCGCGACGATATTGGCGGCTGCAGACTCGAGGGATGCCTTACTCGCTGGAGCCGCTTCGCCGTCCGGTTTAGCACTGACGAACCCTGCGACCGCCGACCAGATCGAAAAGTCGCGCGGCTTGAGAAAATCGCGATCCTCTCCAAGCTTAAGATTGGACGCCACGCGTTCGGCCAGGCTCCGGCTTTGCAAGAGTTCATACTGCGTCCGGAAAAACTCGGTATCGACGCCTTCGGACGGCGCAATGTTGC
>JANNUW010000616.1:0-1598 GCA_031414095.1 Hyphomicrobium sp.
AGGCGCATTTGCCCGCACCAGCGGGCTGGGAGAGGTGGCAGAGTGGTCGATCGCACCGCACTCGAAATGCGGCATGCCTGCAAGGGCATCGGGGGTTCGAATCCCCCCCTCTCCGCCATTCAACCTATTGATATTGAATACTAAAAGGATGAAAATCTCCTTCGAAATCGCCGATAAATGGGCGGGTTTGACGCGGGGCATTTTCTCCGTTCGAGGTCAATTTCACTGAGGCCAACAACCTGGTCCGGCACCAGCCTGAACAAGAGTGATAGGTCTTGCCGCCGTCTGGGGTCCACTTCCATACCGCAGGATATTTAGCTCGTTGGGTTGAACTTGGATGCGCGTCGGAGCCGACCGAACGTTGCTGCCCCTGCTGATGGCGGTCGACCAGATGCCGTTTCGATCATTCCGGAGGGCCTTTCATAGTGGTCGAAGCGCGCTCGTCCAGGCGCCGCTTCACGGCCTCAACTTTTCTTGCCTCCCAGTTCGCAATCACGCCTGGTGATTGGCCAAAAACGACGAACGCATGGGCGAGTATGCCCACACCCCAGCCGAGGAATGGCCATTGCACCCACCAATCGGGGCCGGTGGTCGCGTCAATAGCGAGCAGTAAGCCAATCACCAATACGAAAACGGCGAGGTGGATATAAAATGCTTTGATGGCTGCCACTTGTCGTTTAGCGAGAGCAAGATTGGCGTTCTCGTTCATCTGGTTCACTCCATCGGCCATCGCAATTGGCATGTTTCAAACAGCATTCGGTAAAAGGATACTCGGGCAGTTCGTGAACCGCGATGAAATTCCAGGTGCGAGGGATAGTCACTGATCCATCCGCGTGTCATCGGCATGCTTCGGGTACGGTGCTACTGTGGCCTGATCGGCAGGGATGCCGGAGAGTTGGCTCGCAAATCCGTGATTGACGTCGCGGTGATGTGCTTCGTCGGCGCGGACCACGAGGACGACGTCCCGCAAGGTCGCATCGTCGGCGAGCTTCCAATAGTGCTTCGCTATCGCGGGCGCTGGCACATTGGGCGAACGACCTTCGTCGATTTCCTGGAGGTACGTCGAGTAGCTGATCACCGCCTCTTCCTCGAAATAGCCGACGACGCGATGCGCGGTGCGGGCCGAGACGAGGTACAGCAGGAAGAAGCCGACAAAGAAGATCCACTGCACCGAGAGAATGACCATCCGTTCAAAAAACGTCGGTTTGGCGATCTCGATGAACGTCATCAGATGCATGCGCTCATTCTCGGCTTCCTCCAACAGCGTCCTAATCCATCCTTCATCATCGATCATCCGCCGCAGACACCTGAAATGGGTCAGCATGGCGCCGACCATGCCGGGAACGGCCGCCACCGTTTCGAGCACGATGGCGCGGTGGCCATAACGCTTGGCAAAAAACGTGTCGGCGCAGAAGCGCAGCAATTTGGTGAAACCAAGCGCAAAACGATCCGAGAAACCTTTCGGCACGTGATGAACCTGCGGGGCCGCATCCGGTTCGCGCGCTGCCCCATCCCGTTTGTCGGCTAGAACTGAATTGACCATGGTATCTGGCCTTTCATGGTGTCGGGCCTTTCAAGAAGCTGCGGCGGGCGTCGTG
>JANNUW010000617.1:0-6624 GCA_031414095.1 Hyphomicrobium sp.
AGGGCTTGAACGACCATCGGGCCACGCCAGACGATAGGCGTCTCTTCCTCGACCATGAAGCCCATGGACATGACTTTGATGCCATGCGCCTCGTGGGGAATAAGCTTTTGGCCTTCGTTCAATTGCGGTGTGCCCGTCAGCCCGAGCAGACGCGGCTGCGAGGGGCCGTAGATGTCGGCATCGAGAATGCCGGCTTTGAGGCCAATGGCCTGTAGTCCAAGCGCAAGGTTGACTGTGATCGTCGATTTGCCGACGCCGCCCTTGCCGGAGGCCACCGCGATGATGTGCTTGATGCCGGGTACAGCAGCGACGGCTTTCATGGCAGGTGCCGCACTAGCCTGGGGAGGAGCTGCGCTAGGACGGGCGGGCTGGGAGGTTGGCCGTACAGAGGCGCCATCGCCGGCCGAACCAGCTGCGCGCGCGGCCTGAACCCGCGGATGTTCATTGAGGCCGCCGCCGTGTGAAATGGCGACAGGCACGGGCGCACGCGGCGCGGCGCTTCTCATGGAGCCGGGCGCTGCTTCCGCCGTCAGCACGGCTGTCGCACCTACAACGCCGGCAATCTCGCTGACGACCTTTTGCGCGGCCTGTCGCAGCGGTTCGAGGTCGGCTGCTTGATGAGCCGGAACCGTGATCGAAAAATAAACCCGCTCGTCTTTGATCAGGATTTCCGACACCAGCCCCAGATCGACGATATTGCCGTCGAGGTTAGGGCCCTTGACGCGCTTCAACTGGTCGAGCACCTGCGTCTTCGAAATCGACATGACGGCCGTCTCCTAAATTTGAAAGCCATGCCGGCTGGCGCGCAGGCCCATGGTGCCATCGCATCGCAGCCAGCAGCAGTGGGTGAGATCACGGTCAATAGTGGCAGAGCCGCGGCTGGAAGTCACGAGCTTGGCCCGCTATAGGAAGCACGGTGCGTGCGAACAAGGGTCTCGGGCACCGCGAACGGACTGCGGGAGGAAGTGAAAATGCCATCGCTCTTGGCGCTCAGCAGGGCCATCGACCGTTTTTCAGGCTGGGTCGGCCACCAGGTCTCATGGCTGATCGTGCTCGCCGTGTTCGTGAGTGCAGGCAATGCGATTATCCGCAAGCTGTTCGATGTCAGCTCGAACGCCTGGCTCGAAGCGCAATGGTGGCTGTTTTCGATGGTCTTCCTGCTGGCTTCGGCATGGACGCTGCGTGACAACGAGCACATCCGCATCGATGTGGTGAACTCGCAATTGCCGGCGGCTTGGCGCAATTGGATCGAGATCATCGGACACGTATTCTTTTTGCTGCCGACGGCGGCCCTGGTGACATATGCGTCGTGGAATTATGCCGTCAGTTCGTGGGTGCAGCGTGAGGGCTCGCTCAACGCGGGCGGATTGCCGCAATGGCCAATCAAGATGCTGATCCCCGTCGCGTTCGCTTTGCTCTTCGTTCAAGGCGTGTCTGAACTCATCAAGCGGGTTGCCATCATGCGTGGCCTGGGCAACGGCGGCCCGCACGACCATAGCTATCATGACGAGGTGACTGACGCCGCCAGCACAACGCATACAACCGCGCCAGCGGGCCATATCAGCGGGCTAGCGGGCCCAACGCCGGTGCGCAAACCGGTTGTCAGCCCGGTGGTCAGCCGCAAATAACGAGCCGGTTTTTTTTTAACCCGCCAATCGATGCAGTGGCGGGTCTTACGTTGGGGGAACTAAAGCCATGGCCGCCTTCCTGGCCCAAAATCTTGCGCCGATCATGTTCCTGGCGCTCGTGTTGTTTTTGCTGCTCGGCTATCCGGTTGCGTTTTCGCTCGGCGCCGTCGGGCTCATTTTCTTCGTCGTTGGCGTCGAGCTCGCGCCGCTGTCGGGGGGCAGCATCAATTTATCCTGGTCGCTGCTGAACTCGATGCCCGGCCGCATCTTCGATGTCATGCGCAACGACACGCTGCTCGCCATCCCGTTTTTTACGCTGATGGGGCTTATTCTCGAGCGTTCGGGCATGGCCGAAGATCTACTCGAAACCATCGGGCAGTTGTTCGGCTCCGTGCGCGGCGGGCTCGCCTACGCCGTCATTTTCGTGGGCGCGCTGCTGGCGGCCACCACGGGCGTCGTTGCGGCTTCGGTGATTTCCATGGGTCTCATCTCGCTGCCGATCATGCTGCGCTATGGCTACGACCGGCGTTTAGCGGCTGGCACCATCGCGGCGTCGGGGACCTTAGCGCAGATCATACCGCCGTCGCTGGTGTTGATCGTACTCGCCGATCAACTCGGCCGCTCGGTCGACGACATGTATAAGGGTGCCGTGATGCCGGGTCTGATCCTGGCGACGCTTTACGCGCTCTACGTGTTTGCCGTCACACTGGTCAAACCGGATGCGGCGCCGGGATTGCCGCCCGATGAAATAGGGCATCGCAAAGCCGATGGATCGCGCGGCCTGCCGTCGCTGTGGATTCTCACGCTCGTATCGGGCGCATTCGGCTGGTGGTCCGTTTCGGGGTCGGACTATTCAGGCACCGACGCCTTTATTCTATCCATGGCCAGTTCGATCGTGTTCGCGCTCGTCGTGGCGGTCATCAATCGCGTGCTAAAGTGGAGCGGCAGCGCCGGCTTCTTATCGCCGCTGAGCGAGCGTGTGACGTTCGTCATGGTGCCGCCGCTGCTTTTGATCTTTCTCGTGCTCGGCACAATTCTAATCGGATTGGCGACGCCGACCGAGGGCGGCGCTATGGGTGCCGCCGGTGCCATGCTGCTCGCGGCCTCGAAGCGCTACGCCGATAACGAACCGTCCCGTTTTAATTGGGACATCGTGCGCTCGGCCGCGCAGGCGACTGCCAAACTGTCGGCGTTCGTGATGTTCATTCTGATCGGCGCGCGCATTTTTTCGCTGACCTTTTACGGCGTCAATGGTCACGTATGGGTCGAACATCTGCTGACGGGCCTGCCGGGCGGTCTCTACGGCTTTCTCATTGCCGTGAACTTGCTGGTTTTCCTGCTCGCCTTCTTCCTCGATTTCTTTGAACTGGCGTTCATTCTCGTGCCGCTCCTGAAGCCTGCCGCTGAGGTTCTGTTCCAGACGTCGCCGCAAAGCGTGGCTATGGCGAAGTCTTTCGGACTGGCCGTCCTCGCCTCCAAGGATCCCAGCGGTGTTATCGTCGAGCGCGTCGCGGATGTGGGGCCTTTCATGATCTGGTTCGGCGTGCTCTTGGCGGTCAATATGCAGACGAGTTTCATGCATCCGCCGTTCGGATTCGCGCTGTTTTATCTGCGCTCGGTCGCCCCGGCCGAGCCCTACCACGACAGGCTGACAGGCAAGTTGACCGAGCCTGTCACCACGCCGCAAATATACTGGGGAGCGGTGCCGTACGTCGGGATCCAGCTTCTGATGGTAGCAATGGTGATGCTGGCGCCATCGATGGTGATCAAGGCCAAGCCGGCGCTTGACCCGGGTTCGCCTGCGGCCGTCAGCAGGCCAGTCTCGGTTGATCCCTTGGTAAGTGGAGGGCGAAAGTTCCAGTTGCCCCCATCGCCACCGGACATCGATGGCGCAGCGGCTCCGTCGAGCGGGGGACCCGGTGCACCTGTGCTCGACATGGATCAGCTTCCAAACTTCGGATCGAAATAATCGTGAGTTACTTCAGTGTGATGAGAGCGGCTGCGCTCGATAAGAAAAGTTTTTGACGCGATCAGGCTTTCTTCACGGTAGATCACGAAAACGCTATTTGTGTTTATCGAGGGTCGTTGCTAGGTATCTGTCAACGCCGGGCCACTGAAGAGTGGTTCGGAGGTGAGATTGAAAATCCAACAGGAGAATACCTCATGAAGACCTGGACCAAGCCCGCAGTTCGCGAAACCGAAGTCGGCCTCGAAGTCACTTCGTACCTCCCGGCTGAAATCGACCTGATCTAGTTCGGTCGATCCGGTTTCTGGATTTTAAACGCGGTAGCCTCACGGCTGCCGCGTTTTTCGTTGTGCGCTCGTTTTTCTGGCGCATGGCGACTCGCGTTCCGCGAGCCGCCATGCGCGTACGTTTTTAAGTCCCCCGCGGCTTGGCCCGCGCTGTGGGCAGGGCGTTGGCCGGGTCGTCTGGCCAGGGATGGCGCGGATACTTTCCCTTCATATCGGCTTTGACGGCCGACCAAGAGCCCGCCCAGAAGCCCGGCAGATCGCGCGTAATCTGGATCGGCCGGTGCGCCGGTGACGTCAGGTTGAGCGTCAAGGCCAGCCGCCCGTTGGCGATGGACGGGTGCTGCTTCAGCCCGAATAATTCCTGCACCCTGATAGTCAGCGACGGCGCGCCGGGCCCGTCGTAGTCGATTGCGTGCCGGTTGCCAGTCGGCGCCTCGAAGTGCGTCGGCGCTTCGTCGTCGATGCGCCGCTTCAGCGACCAGGGAATAAGTGCGTCGAGGGCTTGGCCAAGATCGTCGGCTCCGACATCGGTCAGCTTGGTTTTGCTGGTGAGGAACGGCGCAAGCCACGTCCCGTTCGTCGCCGCAAGAGCTCCGTCTGACAAATCGGGCCACGCGGCGTCACCGGCTGCCTCCTTCGATTCGCCCGCCGCAGCCTTGAGAAACGCGACCCGCTCGCGTAACTGCAACTGCGTTTTGGTCCACGGCAATCGATCAATTCCCAAGGTGGCGACACCGCGCGCCAGCGCCAGCGCGGTTTGATCGCTTGGCTGGACGGCACGCGGCTCACTCGACAAAACCAGCGCATCGAGGCGGCGAACGCGGCGTGCCCGCAGTGCGCCAGCCACCGCGTCGAACACGACTTCGTCGCCGTGCCGGATGCGGTCGCCCGCAATTTCGATGACTTCGGCTTCGTCGCAGGACGCGGCCAAAAGGATGCGCGTCGCTGCTGCCGCGCCTTGCAGGTCAGCGACGACCAGATACGGCGCGCGGGCCAAGACGCTGGCCGCTTCGATGTTGGCGCCGCGGCCGTTGGCGAGCAGGAATTGTCCCGGTGCGCCGCGCGCTTTGGCGATGCGCTCCGGGAAAGCGAGCGCGAGAAGGGCGGCCGCGCTTGCGGTATAAGGATTGTGGCCGCCTGCACTTGCGCGTGTTGCGACGGCGTTGACGGCCGACTTCGCCCAGCCCTCGGCCAGCCGCCGCATATCTTCGGCGCGGCGTGAGCGATCGGCGCGAAACATCGACAGTCGATGTCCAAGATCGGCGTCGTTGCCGCCGAGCCCGCGCTCGACAAGCACCGCCGCAATGTTGGCCGCTGCGCGGTGATCGCCTGTCTCCGCGGCTGACAGGACCATGCGCGCCAGCCGCGGCGGCAACGGCAACGCGCGGATGCGTTGTCCTTGTTTGGTGATGCGGCCGGATTCGTCGAGAGCTTCGAGCGCGAGCAGATCGGCTTTCGCCGCCGCCAGAGCGGCAGCAGGCGGCGAATCGAGAAACGGCAGTGTTGCGGGATCGGACACGCCCCATTCGGCGCAGTCGAGAGTCATTGCGCTCAAGTCGGCCGAGCGGATTTCGGGCTCAGCGAATGCCGGCAGGGCCGCCGTCTGCGGTTCGTCCCACAGGCGATAACAAACACCGGGTTCCGTGCGACCGGCACGCCCGCGCCGCTGATCGGCCGAGGCGCGCGAGACGCGCACGGTTTCGAGCCGCGTGACGCCAGCGTCGGGCTCAAAGCGCGGCACCCGCGCCAAGCCGCAGTCGATCACGATGCGCACGCCTTCGATGGTCAGTGACGATTCCGCAATCGACGTTGCCAGCACGACCTTGCGCTCGCCCGCACGGGCCGGTGAAACAGCGCGGTCTTGAGCCGCCATATCCATGGCGCCGTAAAGTGGAGCCACGATGACGGCCGGATCGGACAGGCGTTCGCTCAGGCGTTCTTCGACACGCCGGATCTCTCCTTGGCCGGGTAGAAACGCCAACACCGAGCCTGGCTCCGCCTGCAAGGCCTTGAGTATGGCGCCGGTCATCTCGTCTTCGATACGCGCCGTGTTGGAGCGGCCCAGATAGCGGGTGACGACATCAAAGGCGCGGCCCTGGCTTTCGATGACGGGCACGCGTGTCCCGTTGGCCGCAAGTAGCCCGGCGACTCGGGCACCATCGAGCGTCGCCGACATGACAAGTATGCGCAGATCATCACGCAGGCCGCGCTGACAATCGATGGCCAAGGCGAGTCCGAGATCGGCGTCGAGCGATCGTTCGTGGTACTCGTCAAACAGTACCGCGGCGATGCCCGATAGGCTCGGATCGTCGAGGATCATGCGCGTGAAGACGCCCTCGGTGATGACTTCGATGCGGGTTTTGGGGCCGATTTTCGAGGCCAGCCGTGCACGCAATCCGACGGTGCCGCCGATGTCCTCACCAAGCGTTTGCGCCATGCGCGCGGCGGCGGCACGGGCCGCCAAACGGCGGGGTTCGAGAATGAGTATTTTGCCGCCGCCGACCCAGGGCTCGTCAATCAGAGCCAGCGGCACACGCGTCGTCTTGCCGGCACCCGGCGGCGCCACAAGGACCGCTGACGACGATGTGGAGAGTGCGGTGCGCAGATCATCGATGACAGCGTCAATCGGCAGTGCGGGACCGGCAATTCGCGTCACGAGTTCTGTGTGCTCGACGTAGCAGCGTCGCGGATGGCGGCGATATTGGCCGCATAAGCGGCTTTATCGCCGCCCTTGAACACGGCC
>JANNUW010000618.1:0-1356 GCA_031414095.1 Hyphomicrobium sp.
GAATACTTGGACGACGCCATGAAAAAGCAGGTCGAGGAAGAAGCTAAAAAGCAGGCGACCATGGAAGATCAGATGAAGCAGCAGATCGAAAAAATGGACGGCGCCGCGAAAAAATAGCGCAACCGCTGTTCCGATTTGATCGACCAGTTTAAAACGGGCCGCTTGATTTAAGCGGCCCGTTCTGTTGTGTGAAGCTCTCATCCGTGTTTCGTTTCGAAAGAGTCGCAGAGAATGGCTAAAGCCGCCGCCGTCTCGCCGTTCGCGCCCGCCACATTGGCGCGCTTGCCCCCGCTTGACGGCTTGCGCTTTGCAACGGCACAGGCCGGCATCCGCTATAAGGACCGCACCGATTTGATGGTCGCGGTGATGGACAAGGGCACAACGGCAGCAGGCGTTCTGACGCAGTCGAAAACCGCCTCCGCTCCGGTTCTGTGGTGCCGCAAGTGCCTGAAAAAAGGCGAGGCGCGCATCCTTGTCGTCAATTCCGGCAACTCAAACGCATTCACGGGCAAGCGTGGCGTCGAGGCCGTCGAGATGACGGTCGATTTTGCGCGCCAAGCCGCCGACTGCGCGCGCCATGAAGTGTACGTCGCCTCGACCGGCGTTATCGGCGAACCCATGGATGCGGGAAAATTTTTGCATCTGCTCGGCGGCCTTGTTGAAACCGCCGAGCCCGACGCCTTCGAGAGCGCCGCCCGCGCCATTCTCACGACCGACACCTATCCGAAGCTCGCGTCGCGCGTCGCGAAAATCGGAGACACAGAGGTCACCATCAACGGTTTTTGCAAGGGTGCCGGCATGATCGCGCCCGACATGGCAACCATGCTGTGTTTCATTTTTACCGATGCAGCGATCAGCAGCGAAGCCTTGCAGGACCTGTTGTCGGATCACGTCAAGTCGACGTTCAACTGCATGACCGTCGATGGAGATACGTCGACGAGCGATACATGCTTGGTATTCGCAACCGGCACCGCGCGGCTGCGCGGGCAGGAACACGTCGCGAAAGCCAGTTCCAAAAAGCTGAAAGCGTTCTCGGCGGCATTACACGATCTGATGCGCGATCTCGCCATCCAGGTCGCGAAGGACGGAGAGGGCTTGTCGAAGTTCGTGGCCTTCGTCGTCGAGGGAGCCGAAAGCGTCGCGGCCGCGCGCAAGATTGCGCTGTCGTGCGCCAACTCGCCGATCCTCAAAACTGCCATTGCGGGCGAAGATCCCAATTGGGGCCGCGTCGTCATGGCGGTCGGGAAATCCGGTGAGGCGGCGGACCGCGATAAGCTGTCGATCTGGTTCGGCGACCATTGCGTCGCGCGCGATGGTGAACGCGCGGCCGAGTACGTCGAGGCCAACGCCGCCGCC
>JANNUW010000619.1:0-7653 GCA_031414095.1 Hyphomicrobium sp.
GAGCGCCACTCGGTCGACCGCGTGCAGCGAAACATAATCAGGCCTGAAGGGGACGATCACCTTGTCGGCGGTATAGAGCGCCGCAAGGGCGGCGAATGACAGTCCTGGAGCACAATCCATGATGACGACATCGAAGTGCGGATCAAAGCGGCGCATCAGGCCTTCGAACCAGCCGCGCAGGCCCGCGCCCATGTCAGGGGCTTCGCGCCGCGACGCATAGGCCAGAAACAAATCGCCCTGCACATCATCGAGCAGCAGCGAGCCCGGCAGCAGCGACAAGGCCGGCGCCTGGCCATTGGGCCCGGTGACATCACCGACGCCGTCGACCAGATAATCGACCGGCTGACGGCCGCTCTCGTCGAAACTCTCGGCAAAGAAGTCGGCGATCGTACGCCGCGCGCCGCGCGCTGCCACCCAGCCTTCGCCGCCGAGCAGGATCATCGATGAATTGCACTGCGAATCGAGGTCGAGGATCAGGACCCGCTTGCCGCCCCAGACTGAAAAGGCCTGGGCGAGCATCACCGCAACCGTCGATTTGCCGACCCCGCCCTTGCGGTTCGCGACAGCCAAGAACGTAGCCATATCGGTCGTTTCCCAAAGCCGTGCCCGGCCACTTGCGGACCGGTGCAGAAGTCTCGGGGTTTACAATGACCAATTGCGCAGCCAGCGGCAAGAGAGTCTTAAACGGAACGCGTGACCGGCAGGCCCGCGCGGCTTATAAGGCTCACTTGAGATTCGCAAAGCGGACGGGATCACCACGCGCCTTAAGGCGTGTGTAATCTGCACCACCAAGGTGAGGTATTTGATGACACGCCGCTATTTCGGGACCGACGGCATTCGCGGACTGTCGAACCGTCATCCCATGACGTCGGAAGTCGCCATGAAGGTCGGCATGGCGGCCGGGCGGCTTTTCCAAAGCGGCAGCCATCGGCACCGGGTCGTCATCGGCAAAGACACGCGGCTGTCGGGCTATATGCTCGAAGCCGCCTTAATGTCGGGCTTCACGGCCGTCGGAATGGATGTCTTTCTTCTCGGTCCGATGCCGACGCCCGCGGTTGCGATGTTGACGCGGTCGCTGCGCGCGGACATCGGCGTCATGATTTCCGCCTCGCACAATCGCTACGACGACAACGGCATCAAGCTGTTCGATCCCGATGGCTATAAACTGTCGGACGATGTCGAGCGCGAGATGGAGCGGCTGATCGACAGCGACAGCTCCACCATGCTTGCAGCCCCCGACAGCATCGGCCGGGCGACGCGCGTGGAAAGCGCGCAAGAACGCTACATCGAATTCGCCAAGCGCACGCTGCCCAAAAACCTGAAACTGAACGGCCTGCGCATCGTCATCGATTGCGCCAACGGGGCCGCCTACAAGGTCGCGCCCGAAGCCCTTTGGGAACTGGGTGCCGAAGTCATCAAGATGGGCGTCGAGCCCAACGGCCGCAACATCAATTATAAGTGCGGATCAACGGCACCCGAAGCGCTGGTCGAAAAAGTGCGCGAGACGCGCGCCGATATCGGCATCGCGCTCGATGGCGATGCCGACCGCGTCGTGATCGTCGACGAGAAAGGCAACATCGTCGATGGCGATCAGTTGCTCGCGGTTATCGCCGAAAGCTGGCACCGGCGCGGCAAGCTCGCGGCTGGCGGCATCGTCGCGACCGTCATGAGCAATCTCGGGCTCGAGCGGCACTTGAAGAGTTTGGGGCTATCGATGGTGCGCACGCCCGTTGGTGATCGCTACGTGACCGAGCACATGCGCAAGCACGGATACAACGTCGGCGGTGAACAATCCGGCCATATCGTGCTGTCGGAGTTCACGACGACGGGCGACGGCCTCGTGTCGGCGCTGCAAGTCTTGGCGTGCGCTGTGGCGACAGGAAAGCCGGTCTCGGAAGTGTGCGCCAAGTTTACGCCGCTGCCCCAGGTGCTGCAGAACGTGCGCTACGAGAAGGGCCAGCCGCTGCAGGACGCCAAGGTCTTGAAAGCCATCGAAGGCGCCAAGTCGAAGCTCGGCGAAGGCGGGCGTCTCGTCATTCGCCCGTCTGGCACCGAGCCGGTGATCCGCGTCATGGCCGAGCACGACAACGAGCAACTCGTCAACGGGGTCGTCGGCGATATTGTGGCCGCTGTGCGGGCAGCGGCGCAAGCGGCGTGAGCAGCCGACCATCGCGGCGTCAGAAGATCTTGCCGCCAGCCGCTAAAAGTCCGCCGAAGACAAAAATTTTGGCGGCGATCAGGCACGCGAGCGCACGCAGCATCGGCCGTTGCACGATCACAGCGGTCGCCTCGTCAACGTAGTCGAGGGCCGGCTTTTCGCCCGTTACCATCGACGTGATCAGTGGCTCTTTCTTTACGCGCCCGTAGAGGAAGTTCGTAACGATGTGCAGGCTGGCGAGCGGCAACAGCACGAAGTCGAACACCCATTCATGCCAGTGCGTCGCCGTCTTGTTACCCGCGTGGCTGATCAGACGGCTCAATGGTCCGCCCGTCAAATCATCGTCGTCTATCGCGAACAGTCCAAGCCCCACTTGAGCAAACAGCCCCGCCAGCAGCGCGACGATCATCACGCTGCCGAGCGGGTTGTGGCCGAGATAGCGCGGCGCCGTGCCCTCGAACGTCGCGCGTGCATAGCGAACCGCGGCGGCCGGCGACGGGACGAACGAGGCAAATCGCGATGTCGATGACCCGACGAGCCCCCACAAAATCCGCCACACGAGGAGCACCAAAATCGCGAGCCCGCTCCAGCGGTGCCAGACGAGCAGCGTATCGCCAAGCTCTTCAGAGAACTCGACGCTCACCCACGACGAGACCACGAGCGCCAGCAACAGCCAGTGGAACAGCCGCGTCGGCAAATCCCAGGCCGTGACACTGTCTTTTAGATTTTCTGTTGGAGCGGCGCGGGGCGAGGTTCGAGTGGCGCTGGTCACGTATTCTCTCGTGTCGGTCTCGCTCAGTCTTTGTCTTCGCGGTACTTCTTATGGCATCCGCCACAGTTGCCCATCAGGTCCTTGAACTGCGCTTGGAACGTGACCTTGTCGGTGATGGCCGTTGAAGCAGCTCTTGCGTCATCGCCGAGCTTCTTGAAACGGCGTTCGAAGTCTTCTTTATTTTCCCAGATCGCCGCTAAGGCCTCGGTGTCTTCGCCTTCCTTGCTGTCGTCAGGGAAGAGTTTGGGAAGGACGGCGGCCTTCTCCTGAATGACCTTGAGTGCCGCTTGCACTTTAGCGAGATCAAACCCGGCGTCGCCTTTGAACATTTTAACGGGCTCTTTGACGGCCTTGCCCATGGCCTCCAGGTGGTTCTGGCGCTCTTTGATGACGCTGAGGTTCTGGGCGAGTGCGGCGCTGATAGGCGCTGCAAAGAGGACTGTTAAAACGAGACCGGTTTTACGCATGTTCAAATGACTTTCATCTAACGACTCCGCAGCCAAACTGCTCGCAAGACCTGGAAGCGGAGTCAACAGAGCTATTTTTATCTTCAAAGCAGGTCGGCCGCCGTCTTTTTCCTGGGTGAGAACAAAACGTGATTTACACGGCGGAACAAAAGTAGTACACAGGAATCGTGGGGCGTGACTAAATTGATGACCAGCAACTCATGCCATAAGGTGGATCATGACCAAGCCAGAGCTTCGAGTCGTCGACGGGGGAAATATGGACAAGAAACAGGCGCTGGAAGCAGCGCTGGCGCAGATAGATAAGAATTTCGGCAAGGGCTCGATCATGCGATTGGGCGCCAACGATCGCTCCCATGATATTGAGGCGATTTCGACCGGCTCCATTGGGCTCGACATTGCGCTGGGCATCGGCGGCTTGCCGAAGGGCCGCGTCGTTGAGATTTACGGCCCGGAATCGTCGGGCAAAACGACGTTGACGCTGCAAGTTATCGCCGAGGCGCAAAAGAAGGGCGGCATCTGCGCGTTCATAGACGCCGAGCACGCGCTCGATCCCGTTTACGCCCGCAAGCTTGGCGTCAAAGTCGAGGACCTGCTGATTTCGCAGCCAGATACCGGCGAACAAGCGCTTGAGATTGCCGATACGCTGGTGCGCTCCGGCGCCATCGACGTGCTCGTCATCGACTCGGTCGCGGCTCTCACACCCAAAGCTGAACTCGAAGGCGAGATGGGCGATAGCTTGCCCGGCCTCCAGGCGCGTCTCATGAGCCAGGCGTTGCGCAAGCTGACAGGTTCGATTTCGAAGTCGGGCACCATGGTGATCTTCATCAATCAGATCCGCATGAAAATCGGTGTCATGTTTGGAAACCCCGAGACCACGACGGGCGGCAATGCTCTGAAATTCTATGCCTCCGTGCGTCTCGATATTCGCCGCATCGGCTCGATCAAGGCCAATGAAGAGGCGATCGGCAACCAGACCCGCGTCAAGGTCGTCAAGAACAAGGTGGCGCCGCCCTTCAAGCAGGTCGAATTCGATATCATGTACGGCGAGGGCATCTCGAAGGTCGGCGAACTCGTGGATCTCGGCGTCAAAGCCAACATCATCGATAAGTCGGGTGCCTGGATGTCCTACGAAGGTCAGCGCATCGGTCAGGGCCGCGAGAACACCAAGCAGTTCTTGAAGGACAACCCCAAAATCGCCAATGCCATCGAAAAAGCTATACGCGCCAATGCCGGCTTGATCGTCGATAAAATGCTGGTTGATCCAGCACCTGGCGAAGACGACGGCGAAAAGCCCGACGAGGACGGCGTACTGCCGGACGTCGACGACGCCCCCAAGAAGGCGCGCGGTAAGAAGTAGGCGCGAGCGCCGCGAGATATCGGATATCGGCGGGGTGCGACAGCATCTCGCCGTTTTGACGTTCGGATGGTGATGACGAACGCGCGCCGCTTGTGGACACGGGAAACGGCCCTCGGCTACAACAGCGCCAGTTTTCGGGCACGCGGCCAACTCAGGGGTTGGCGCGCGCTTTCACCCTCGCGCATGCGGACCACCTTATGACCGGCGTCAACGATATCCGATCTGCTTTCTTGAACTATTTCCGCAATGCGGGGCACGAGGTTGTGGCCTCGTCGCCGCTGGTGCCGCGCAACGACCCGACGCTGATGTTCACCAACGCGGGCATGGTGCAGTTTAAGAACGTCTTCACCGGCCAGGAGGTGCGCCCCTACAAGACAGCTGCCAGCTCGCAAAAGTGCGTCCGCGCTGGCGGTAAACACAACGACCTCGACAACGTCGGCTATACCGCGCGCCACCACACCTTCTTCGAAATGCTCGGCAATTTTTCGTTCGGCGATTACTTCAAAGAGCGCGCCATCGAACTCGCCTGGAACCTCATCACCAAAGAATATGGCCTCGATCCCAAACGCCTGCTCGTCACCGTCTACCACGAGGACGAAGATGCGGCCCGCATCTGGAAAAAGCTGACCGGCTTTGCCGACAGCAAAATCATCCGCATTCCGACGTCCGATAACTTCTGGTCGATGGGCGATACGGGTCCGTGCGGTCCGTGTTCGGAAATTTTCTACGATCACGGGCCCAAAATTCCAGGCGGACCTCCGGGCTCGGCCGATGCCGATGGCGACCGCTTCATCGAGATTTGGAATCTCGTATTTATGCAGTTCGAGCAGCGTGGCCCGGGCGACCGCGTGGCCTTGCCCAAGCCGTCGATCGATACCGGCATGGGGCTCGAGCGCATTTCAGCCGTATTGGCTGGCACGCACGACAATTACGAGACCGATCTCTTCAAAGCGCTGATCGCGGCCTCGGTCGACGCAACGGGTGTGCCGGCCGCCGGCGAAGCGCACGCTAGCCACAAGGTCATCGCCGATCACCTGCGCGCCACGAGCTTCCTCATCGCCGATGGCGTGCTGCCGTCGAACGAAGGCCGCGGTTACGTTCTGCGCCGCATCATGCGCCGCGCCATGCGTCATGCGCACATGCTGGGCGCGCGCGATCCGCTCATGTATCGTCTCGTGCCGGCACTCGTGCGCCAGATGGGCGACACCTATCAGGAACTCGTCAGCAACCAGCCGCTCATCACTGAGACGCTGCTGCTCGAGGAAAAGCGCTTCCGCAACACGCTCGAAAATGGCCTTAAGCTGCTTGGCGATGCGTCGGGCACTTTGGAAAAGGGCGCCGTATTCCCCGGCGACGTGGCCTTCAAACTCTACGACACGTTCGGGTTTCCGCTCGATCTGACGGAAGATGCGCTGCGCCCGCGCGGCATCAGCGTCGATACCAAGGCCTTCGCCGCCGCCATGGACAAGCAAAAGTCGGACGCGCGCAAAGCCTGGAAGGGCTCAGGCGACGAAGCCACCGAGACCATCTGGTTCGATGTCAAGGACCGTCTGGGTGCGACCGACTTCCTGGGGTACGACACGGAAACCGCTGAAGGTCAGGTGTCAGCGATCGTGTCGGGCGGCCGCGAAGTGCAAGCCTTGAAGGCGGGCGACGAGGGTGCGCTCGTTCTCAATCAAACTCCATTCTATGGCGAATCGGGCGGACAGGTTGGCGATCGGGGCGTCATCAGAGGCGGCAAGGATGCCGTGTTCGCGGTGACGGCCACGCACAAGAAGCTTGGCGATTTATTCGTGCATGTGGGCCGTGTCGAAAGCGGCGTTTTCAGAACCGGCGATGCCGTCGAACTCGAAGTCGATCATGCGCGCCGCACGGCAACGCGCGCCAATCATTCCGCGACCCACCTGTTGCACGAAGCCTTGCGCCAGATTCTGGGCCCGCACGTTTCGCAAAAGGGCTCGCTCGTTTCGCCCGATCGATTGCGTTTTGATTTCGTGCATCAAAAGCCGATCACTGCCGGCGAGTTGAAAGCCGTCGAGAAGCTGGCCAACGCTCTCGTTCTGCAGAACGGCCCGGTCGAAACGCGGTTGATGGCGGTCGATGAAGCCAAAGCTTCGGGCGCCATGGCGCTCTTTGGCGAGAAGTACGGCGACGAAGTTCGCGTCGTGTCGATGGGTGTCAGTCCTCAAGGGACAGGCCCGGCCTCGCGTCCCAACAAGGCGTCCGCGCGCGGCAAACAGGCATGGTCCGTGGAGCTGTGCGGCGGCACGCACGCCCGGCGCACGGGCGACATCGGGCTCGTCAAGATCGTCGGCGAAAGTGCCAGTTCGTCAGGCGTGCGCCGCATCGAGGCGCTGACGGCAGACGGCGCGCGGGCCTATCTCGCTAGCGCGGAAGATCGCCTGAAGGAAGCGGCTGCCGTGTTGAAGACCCGGCCCGATGAGTTGGTTGAACGCCTCAAGCTGCTCGTTGAAGAGCGCAAGCAACTCGAACGCGACCTCAGCGCCGCGCGCAAACAGATCGCCCTGGCTGGCCCATCTGGCGCCGCCGCACCTGGTGAAGCGGGGGCCACCGGTGACGGTGTGCGATCGGAAAAGTGCGCTTGCTCGCGCGCTCCGTTCAGGGATTAAATCCTAAGGACCTGCGCTCTCTCATCGACGACGGCAAAAAGCAGGTCGGCTCAGGGATTGTCGCCGTGGTCGGCATCACCGAAGACGGCAAAGCCGGCCTCGCCGTCGGCGTTACGGATGATCTCGTGAAATCCTGGAGCGCGGTCGATCTGGTCAAAGCCGGCGCGGAAGCGCTCGGCGGCAAAGGCGGCGGCGGACGCCCCGATATGGCCCAAGCCGGCGGCCCCGACGGCACCAAAGCCGGTGATGCGTTGAAGGCCATAGAGGCC
>JANNUW010000620.1:0-2154 GCA_031414095.1 Hyphomicrobium sp.
CGCCGTGATCTGCTGGCGCGCCCTGAAAGCGGGCTACGACAACGCGCCCTTTTTCTCCAGTGTGGCGCTTTTTCTGCTGGGCTTTGCCGGTCTTGCCATCTCAAATCTGCCCTACATCGTGCCACCCTCGCTCACTATTTGGGATACGGCGGCCGCACCCTCGTCGCAGCTGTTCATGCTAATTGGCACTGCAATTATGCTGCCTATAATTTTGGGCTATACCCTGTTCGTCTACTGGACCTTCAAGGGCAAAACGCGGCACGGCGAGGGCTATCACTGAAGCCAGCGCTCGATCAGGGAACGGAACCGGATGCTCGCGCGCCGCGTATGTAGCTGACTGGCCGCGAAAGGCGCACCAACATCGAGAGGCAGGCTCTCGCCTCGTCCTCCCCGCCAAGACCGCTCAAGCGAGAAAGAACCCTGGTGACAACCGCCTATATCAACCGGATTGCCACGGCCGTCCCAGCCCACGACATGCACGAGACTTTCGTCGCTTATGCGCGCGCTCTCCTTAAGGATGAGCGCAAAGAGCGGATCTTCGACAAGATGGTCGAGAAGTCGCAAATTGCAAAACGCTGGAGTTGTCAGCAACCCACGCCCGGCAACAAGCACACGCTGATCGATGGTGAATCGTTCCTGATCGACGGCAACTTTCCAACCACCGCCAAGCGCATGCGCACCTACGAGAAGCAGGCCTTTCAATTGGCTGAAGAGGCCGTCGGCAAACTCGGCCTGGGCGAGAGCGCGCCCGACGTCACCCATATCGTGATCACCTCGTGCACCGGGTTTTCGGCTCCGGGCCTCGATCTACAATTGATCAAGCGCTTTGGCTTCAATCCATCGGCCGAACGCACCATCGTCGGCTTCATGGGATGCTACGCGGCGATTAACGGCTTGAAGCTCGCCCACCACATCGTGCGCTCCGTGCCCAGCGCAAAAGTGCTCCTCGTCAGCGTCGAGCTCTGCACGCTGCACTTCCAGGATACCGCCGACCTCGAGCAGATTTTGATGTTCCTGTTGTTTGCCGATGGCTGTGCCGCGGCGCTGATAAGTGCTGAGCCCGAGGGTCTAGCGATGTCCTCATTCCGCGCCGAAGTGATCCCCGAGACGGATGCGCTGATGTCGTGGCACATCCGCGATATGGGTTTTGATATGGTGTTGTCGGGCGATGTTCCGCGCAGTGTGTTCCGGGCCCTGACGGCAGGCGCTGAACGCATACTGGGCGGGCGGGCATCGCAAGATATTTCCATGTGGGCGGTGCATCCGGGCGGGCGCACGGTTCTCGATGCCGTCGAGTCGGCCTTCACTTTGCCGGCTCACGCGCTCAAACATTCACGAGACGTGCTCTACGAGTTCGGCAACATGTCATCGGCTACCGTCTTGTTTGTACTCAAGCGCTTTTTGGAAGAACGCCGGCGCGGCGAGCAGGGCTGCGCCATGTCGTTTGGCCCGGGTCTGACGGCCGAGACGATGTTGTTTCGCACACCGGAGTAGCGCGATGCCCGACTTTTCGCGGCGCGGAACTACGCCTGAGTTGATGGATACGCAGGCCGTCACCTTCGAGGACTTCCGTGACTGTCTCGAGCAGCTCGTGCAAGCCAACCGGCTGTTCCTTCCCTATTGGCCGACCCTTTCGTTTCTCAATCGCCTGCACAAAGCCGGAGCGCTTAATCTCGGGCGCCCGGTGTCGATCGTCGATATCGGCAGCGGTTACGGCGACATGCTGAGACGCATCGACCGTTGGGCAACGGAGCGCGGCATAGCCGTCGACTTGCAGGGCGTCGATATGAACCCGTGGTCGGCCCGCGCCGCCAGCGAGGTAACTGGCAAAGACCGCCCCATCCGCTGGATCAGCCAGGATTTATTCGATTACAAACCTGACGGCGGCGTCGATATCGTCATCAGCTCGCTGTTCACGCATCATTTGCCAGACCCCCTGCTCGTGCGCTTCGTTGCGTGGATGGAGGTGGCCGCGCGCATCGGCTGGTTCGTCAACGATCTGCAGCGCCACCAAATACCTTACTATTCGCTAAAGGCTGGCTTCCGCCTGACGCGCCGCCATCGCTTTGTCCAGCACGACGGGCCCGTTTCCGTCGCCAACGCCTTTAAGCGCGCCGACTGGACACGCACACTTGCCGCCGCCGGAGTGACCGG
>JANNUW010000621.1:0-2762 GCA_031414095.1 Hyphomicrobium sp.
CTTGGCGACAAATACTATGTCGCGCCTTACTCTGTCGCACGACATCTTGCGCAGGTCAGCGAACAAGCCGCCTTCATCCAACGTACGACCGGTCGCGACATGACGGGACAAGCCGCGACATTTGTCGTCGCGCAGCAAAGCCACGACCAACCTCGACACGAACTCCCAAATAGCCCCGACCTGTCGCGACCAGCCGCGACTGTCGGCAACGAAGTCACCAAGAGTAGGGAAGTGTCGTCGCCCGATATCGCGCGCCACGACAATCTCATGTCGCGGTTCGTCGAACGACTTGAAGGTGAGAATCAATTCCTGCGCGGACAGCTGACCAAGAAGGACGAACAGATCGAAGACCTGTCACAACGATTCAAGGAGACCCAGGGTTTGCTCGGTGCCGTGCAGCGCATGTTGGCACCATTGCTTGGACAGCCAGATCCGTTCAAAAATCCGCGAGCGGGCGAGGGAATTGCGCGGGACATTGATACGGGTGCCGCCGCCGCGAACTGATCGAGCTGACCGTAGCGAAAAGAATTACTGGCCGGGACAGGGAAGGGGCCGTCGGCTTCAATGTCGCAAAACAGTTATTGATCGGGATAGGGGGAAGCCTTGCGGCTCCGCCCCTCCCACACCACCGTGCATACGGGTCCGTACACGGCGGTTCGAGCCGCAACGGCTAGCGCTCCTCGACCAACGAGGGGAGCCCGAGCGTTCTGAAGTAAGTATTGTTCAGCCCTACAGAAAGGGCTTTGGATCGGGCGATATACCAGGGTCCGAGCCCACTGCCGGCGGTATTGGCCGACAGCCGTGCCGAGACTCTGAGGGCGATCAGCGCCGCGCGGCGACGGCGTGGTGTTTTCCACTGCCGCCACAAAGCGGACCGAAGCCGCAACCGAACCCAACGCGTGAGGTAGAGCAGCACCTGAGGCGTCTCGCAGAATCCGAAATAGCCTCGCCAGCCTCGCATATACGTGGCCAGCTCAGCTATCGTCGTCTCCAGACTGACGCCCTTGGCTCGTCGTGTGATCTCCCGGATTCGCTGCTTGAACCGCTCCATTGTCTTCGGCGCGATGATGCGCTGGACCATGGGGCCGTCGCTGAAGCTGAACCCGAGGAACTTCCGCTGCTGCGGTCGCGCCACCGCGCTCTTCGCCTCGTTGACCTTGAGCTTGAGCTTTTGCGTGATGAAGCGCGTTATGCTCGTCATCACCCGTCGACCCGCCCGTTCGCTGCGAACGTAGATATTACAATCGTCCGCATAACGAACAAAGCGGTGTCCACGGCGCTCCAGCTCGCGGTCGAGTTCGTCGAGTACGAGATTGCTGAGCAGTGGCGAAAGCGGCCCCCCTTGCGGGGTTCCCTCCACACTTTGGCTGACCAGCCCATTCTCCATCACTCCGGCTTTCAAGAACGCCCGAGTGAGTTTCAGCAACCGCCGATCCTCGACCCGTTTGGCGATCTGGCCCATCAGTTTGTCGTGATCGACTCGATCAAAGAATTTCTCCAGATCGAGATCGACAACCCAGCCATGGCCTTCGGCAATATACGACTGCGCCTGTGCCACTGCCTGATGAGCTGACCGTCCGGGCCGGAACCCGAAGCTGCTGTTAGAGAATGTCCGATCCCAGCGTCGTTGCAGGACCTGCATCACCGCTTGCTGGAGGAATCGATCCAGCACCGTCGGGATACCAAGTTTTCGTACCCCGGCGTCCGGCTTGGGGATTTCCACCCGTCTCACCGGTTTCGGTTCATAGGTCCCACCCAGAAGTTGATCACGGATGGTCGGCCAATGCTGCTTCAGGTAACCAGGGAGTTCGCCGACGGTCATCCCGTCGATTCCCGGACTCCCTTTGTTGACCTTCACGCGTTGCAATGCTGCCTTCAAATTTTCTCGCTCGCACACCTCCTCCATCAATCGATCAGTGCTGGCTGGGCTTTCGGTTTCATTTGCCGTCTGGAACGACTCGGTCGCCTCGCATCCCGTTTCCCGGGCTTCACCCGTTGGCTGGGAGTTGAGGTCCAGCTTTGGCCGGACATTCTGCCGTTCGCCGTTCCTGAGGTTCATGTCCTAATCGTCCTGCCTCTCGTTCGGGCCTTCGACGGATCGCTCCGGCTACTATGCCCTCTGCTGACTTCTGCTGTGCGGTCAGGCGGCCTCTCGGTCGTCTCAGTCGCGTATGGCGACACACGGCAGATCTCCTGGGGTAAGTCCAATCGCCTTCCGTGCATGATCGCCGGATCTACGCTTCGCATCCTTGATGGATATGGACTTCGCGATAAGTGGCCCGCTCGTCCGATGCTCGCGCCTTGTATCCGGTTCTTGTCCATCGACCCGCACATTTGCTCTACGCTTCCTTCAGACCCCGCCTCGCGGCGGCAGCCCTTGCGTTCTCGCTAACCCTTCACCTCCATCAGGTTGGGTAGGGGACTTTCACCCCCAAGCTACTGAACATGCCCAGCACACCACTAAACCGCTCTGCGGTAGGGCTCACCTACTGTCTCTGCCCATCGTGGCTACTCCTTGGTCGCGGTAATGACATGGGCTCGCATCTTGCCAACAATCGGCCCGGTGCCAAAACGAGCAAGGAGCGCTTCGGTCGCCGTCTCCGTTGCTTCGGTAAGCCGCGGCGCGGCGCGAGCTTCAATTTCGCTGCGAAGAGGAGACCATTGACAAAATCCAATGGCCAGATCGTGCGCAGACGGCGCGTGGCTCAGCCGTTCGACCGTCTCTATTGAAACAGCACCGAACCCCGCGACGCTCAGCTCTT
>JANNUW010000622.1:0-16236 GCA_031414095.1 Hyphomicrobium sp.
TGCGTCAGACACCGCGATGCTCATGAAACCTCGTTCACCAGGAAGTCGCGCGATGTCTCTCGATCGTCACTTTGTCAGCAACGGGTTCAAGGCCGCGTATCAAGAATTGAGCGAGCCGCTCGTCAGCCGGCCGGTGCAAAGGCGGGCGCCATCATACCCTGTGCGCCGAAGAAATATTATGCCCGGCGCAGCGCTGGCGTGCGCGTGGGTCGTGGCAGCGGCCATTGGATCGCTTCTGGCGCAAGCCTTTTCACCAGCCCTGAGCGGCCATTACAGCAGCCTGACAACCGGGTCGATTGGCAACTCAAATGACGCGAACGACGAACCGATCGACCGCGCGCTCGCGGTGGTGCTGTCGCGCACAATCTTATTGCGGCTTGATGATGCCAACCGGACCGGCAACTATTCTGTTTTCCGCGACCGGTCGACGCCCGCATTCCGCTCGATCAATAGCGCGGAAGATCTGGCGCGGATATTTTCCTGGCTGCGCACGCAAGATCAGTCGCTGGCAACAGCCGAGTGGCTCGAGCCGTCATCACTGCGCCCGACGATCAGGGAGAAAGACGGCATCGTCCATGTGCGCGGCACTTTGCCGGACGCGCCAGATGGCTTGAGCTTCGATCTGCTATTGCAACAATCGGCCGGCGACTGGCTCGTCTTCGGCATCGCCGTGTACCGCGAATAGCTAGGGTACCGCCGACGCGTCGGGGGTTTGTACGGCGAGCTTCAACAGGCTTTCGCGCAGGCGCAGGCCGCAGACCTCGTCGCGATGGAACACGTCTAACGCGCCGATGTCCAACAGCTGGCAGCGCAGCTGTGACGATACGTGTTCCAGAATGAAGGCCAGCGGACACGCCAGCCCGGCCTTGCGAATGCTTTGCGCCGTCGCTTGGAACCACTCGATCGCAAGGTGCTTGTCATCGCAAATGAACGCGATTTGCGGCTGCCGATCGCGGAGAGTGCGGATCGCCTCAGCGACATTGGGACAGACAACAATATCGGCCTCGTAACCCACCACCGCGCGCAGTGCCGATTGGATCAGCTCTCCCGTCGCCTCCAGCCGAGAGATGACAAGCACCGTCGAAATGCGCGGCAGCTCTGCGCGCTGACGGGCAAGTTCGCTCAAATGAGCCAGAACATCTGCGCCTGAGTATGGCATTGCCGCCGGGTTCTCGTGATTCGAAAAGGTGTTTCGCTGATCACGATAACTCAAGCCGGCAATTTCATTGTGCTGCGCTGCGGCAGAACTGTTTTAGTAAGACGACGGGACTTTTTTTAACGGTTCGCCAGCCTCAAGTTTTTTTCGCGCCCTTTGCTTCTTTGTAGAGGGGTAAGACGGCCGGAATGTTTTTCTCGATGGTGGCGATGCGCGTATCGCCAGATGGATGCGTGGAGAACCACTCGTAAGGGGCGCCCTTCGAGGCGGCAGTCATTTTCTTCCACAAGCTCACGCCCGCATGGGGATCGAAACCGGCACGCGCCGCCAATTCCAGGCCGACGAGATCGGCGTCCGTCTCGTCGTCGCGCGAAAATTTGAGCCCTAGAAGCCCAGCGCCCGATTGCAAGACAGTTCCCGCCGCCTGTCCCGCGACGGCTGCAATGGCTTGAGTGCCGATGCTGGTCAGCCCTTGTTTTGCAATCTGTTCACGGCCGTGTTCGCGCAGTGCGTGCGCCATTTCGTGGCCCATGACGATGGCGATTTCGTTGTCCGTCAGCTTGAGCTGTTCGATCAGGCCCGTGTAAAACGCGATTTTTCCGCCCGGCATACAAAAGGCGTTGATTTCGTTTGAACGGATGAGATTGACCTGCCAGGTCCACGCGCTGGCGCGCGCGTTGAAGCGCCCGGCGTGTGGAATGATGCGCGCCGAAATCTTTTGCAGACGGATGAGCTGGGCATCACTCGGTGCGGCGACCTGTCCCTTGGCGGAGGCTTGCTGAACAAGGCCTGCATACTGGGTAGCCGAGGACTGTTCCAGTTCTTCGGCCGGAACAATCTTGCGCAGTTGCGAGGCTTCGCCGACATTGACGCCCTGGCCTGGGGCCACTTCCGGCGAGCCCGCGCAGGCGGCAAGCGCAGCAATCGCAATCAACCCCGCCAGCTGCCGTGCGTTGCCGCCAAGGTTGGAAAATGAGCGCATGTGGCGTCAATCCTGTTTGATCTCAAAGCTGGGAATTAACGTCGCGATTCGCGAGCCCCCAAGATCCCGATAACACGGGAGCTTAGGCCATGTGGGGGCATAAATTCTACTTTGGCGAACAAGTGTCTTGCGCGCGCAAAGGCGGGATTGGAGCCCAGCGGGGACTAGCGAACGGTGCCGAAAACAGCGGGCACGTTGTGCGCCGACGCCAAGCCTTTGACGGTCGACAGACCTTTGGCTCCAGTGAACGTCGCGCCATCGAGGTCGGCGTTCGAAACGTCGGCACCGGTCAGATCGGCGCCGGTCAAGTCGGCATGGGCGAGGTCGACCCGTTTCAATATGGTTCCGCGCATGTTGGCGCCGCGCAGGTCGGAAAACCGCAGCATGACGTAAGTGAAGTCTGCGTTCTCGAGATTAGCTCCGATGAGGTTCGCGCTCATCAGGTCGGCCCGCCACAAATTTTCGATAAAGCCGGTTGTGCTGGTAGGCGCGAGACTGGCCTTGTCGAAGTTGGCACCGCTGAAGTTGACATTGCGAAAGCGGCCGAAAAAACGCGCACCGGAGAGATTGGCGCCCTTAAAGCTCGGCGGATCGAGCATGACTTCGTCGAGGTTTTGCGACGTCGTCGGCCGCAGCATCGAACAGCCCGACAGGTCGGCGCCGTCGAGATTGGCACCGATGATATTCATGCGATCGAGGTTGGCTCCGCGCAGATCGGTGTGACTAAGGTTAGCCCGCGACAGGTCGGCGCCAAACAGCTGAGCACCGGCGAGGTTGGCGCGTTTGAAGTCGACGCCCGATAAATCCAGTTCCTTGAGATCGCGGCCGGAAAAGTCGGGCGTTGCGCCCGGTTCGAGCTGGAACAGGCGCGTCGTCAAATCGCGTGCCGAAAACTCGGCCGCTATACTTGGACCCAAAGCGCCCAACGCTAAAAGAATGCCGGTGCCGACAATGGCGACCCAGGTGCGTTCGATCCTTAATTTCATAACACAGAGTATGCCGTTACCTTTCGCGCGCGCAAAGCCTATTCGTCTCGTAGGCTATTGCGTTACGGCCTCGCGTGCGAAGGCTATGGCGGCTATGGTGCTTTGGAGGCGCACTTGGGAGCGCCCGATGTCGCCGAAGCGGAATTCACGCGTGCGCGCTGGGCCATCTGCCGTCGCCAAACCGATGTAGACGAGCCCGACCGGTTTGGCGGGCGTGCCGCCGTCTGGACCGGCAATTCCCGTCACAGCCAGCGCCAGCGTACTGCGCGAGCGGTTGCGCGCGCCGTCCGCCATCGCAGCTGCGACCTGCGGGCTAACAGCGCCATGCTGTTCGAGCACAGTGCGGGGAACGCCCAAGAGTTCGGTTTTGGCGTCGTTGGAATAGGTCACGAACCCGAAGCCCAGGACGTCCGAAGCACCAGCAATTGATGTCAGGAGCGCACTGACCAGCCCGCCCGTGCAGCTCTCGCCAAAGGCGATCGTTGCGCCTTGCGCACGCAAAGCAGTGATCAAGCGCGCGGCATCGGCGATCAAGGGCTCGGGAAACAGGTGCAGGGCGTCGAGCATACGGGACTATGTCGGCCAACGCGCTAGAAGCGCAATGCAAATGTGCTCAAAGCACAATGCAAAAAAAGCACGACCTCGCGGACGCGCTTTCTGTTTGGTCGCAAACCGAAGATGGTCTACTCGGCGATCAGCTTGGCAGCCAAGTGCAGAAGCTCATCGAGCTTGCCGCGGCTGTCGGTGCCGAGCGCAGTATTCGCTTTTGTCTGAGCACCCTGCCAAATCGGATAGGCGTCCTTGAGAACGGCCTGGCCCTTGGGCGTCAGATGCAGCCCCCGGCCGCGGCGTCCGGCTGGCGGGTCCATGATCAGATGGCCGAGCGCCAGCAGACGCTTCAAGTTGCGCGACAGCGTCGACTTCTCGATATCGAGGTCGCCGCCGATTTCAACCGCCGTTATGCCGTCCCGCGAGGCGAGCTGCGCCAGGAGCGTATACTGGCTGCCGGTAATGCCGAGCGGCCGCAGCGCGTCGTCGTAGACACGCGTAACGATGCGCGACAACTGACGGACCCGCGTCGCCAAGCAGGCCGACGATGTATTTTCAGCTATTTCCAAGATGCTGGCCGGCGGGGCGGCTGTGCGATCGAGCGTATTTGTCATCATGTTCATCGATTGCCCTCGAGAATTGTGGCCATACAACTACATGTGGCCTAGTTGCAGCGATTCTGCAATGCCGGTCAAGAGTCTTTGCCTGGCGCACGGCGTCCCCCGTTGGGGGAGCCGGCCGCCGTGCGCGAAGAGATGCAGGGAGACCGGGGCTCCGCGCGTCCCGGCCCGCTCCCGGAACGAGTGGCGCGCGCCAGCAGTGGCACGGTTCTGCCGCATATCTTCGCGCCAACCGGCTCCCCGGAGGGGAGTCGGTTGGCGCCAACCTAAAGAGCAAATTTCACTGTGGCGGACGCCATGGCGGCGATGCCTTCGCGGCGGCCGGTGAAGCCGAGGCCTTCCGTTGTGGTGGCCTTGATACCGACCCGGTCCGTCGAGATCTTCAGAATGTCGGCAATGGCGCGTTGCATCTGTTCGCGGTGCGGACCGATGCGTGGTGCTTCGCACAGCAGCGTAATATCGACGTTGACGATAATGCCGCCCCGGGCCGCCGTGCGCCGGACGGCATCTGCCAGAAAGAGGTGCGATGCGGCGCCTTTCCATTGCGGGTCGCTAGGCGGGAAATGCTGGCCGATATCGCCGTCTCCGATCGCGCCCAACAGGGCGTCGGTCAGCGCGTGCAATCCGACATCGGCGTCGGAGTGGCCGTCGAGCTTATGCGAATGGGGGATTTTGACCCCGCACAGCCAGACATGATCGCCGGGTGCAAAACGGTGGACGTCAAAGCCCGTGCCGTTGCGGGTTTCATGCGCGGTTTGTGGCCCGCCAAGGCGCAGTTCCGCCATTGCCAAATCCTCCGCTGTCGTAATTTTGACGTTACGTTCGCTGCCCTGCACGAGCGCCACGGGCAGGCCCGCCCACTCGGCAATCGCTGCGTCGTCCGTGAAAGCGTGGAGGCCGTGCGCGGCGGCCCGGTCGTGGGCGGCTAGAATGGCAGGGAACCCAAACCCTTGCGGGGTCTGCGCACGCCACAACTGCGAGCGGTCGATAGTCGAACCGATGAGGCCGTCGCCGGCTTCCTTCTTCAAAGTGTCGCTCAGCGGCAAGGCAGCAATGGCGCCAGCTGTTTTTCCCAGCGCCTCGATGACACGGTCAATGACGCCGGCATCTACGAACGGGCGCGCGGCGTCGTGGATCAAAACCAGGTCGGGCGCCGTTTGGGCCAGAGATTGCAACCCCAAATGCACGGACATTTGCCGTGTCGCTCCACCCGTAACAGGCGCCAGAAGCTTTGATGTTTGACCGCCGGTCGCTTCTGCATACGCCGGCTCATCGCCTGCATGAATGACGACACGCACACAGTCGATCGCTGGATGCGCGCTAAAAGCGTTGAGCGTGTGCGCGAGCAGCGTTTTTTCCCCGAGGATGCAGTATTGCTTGGCAATACCGCCCGTTCCGGGCAGAGCCCGCGATCCACGGCCCGCTGCGACGATGAGAGCGGCAAGCCGCACGATATCCCCCAAATGTTGCGCCCTTATCAGTTTAAAGGGCTAAGCGCGTATCTATCGGGCTGAGGCTAGAAGCGCAATTCCGCCAATCCGTTCGCACTTGCGGAACGGCGGTAGACCTGTATGTTGATTAAATCAGAGGCAAAGGCGAGCTATGCCTATTAATTCACCACTGAAGGCCGAAGTGTCCTCTGCGCCGATCTGCGTAGGGCCGATAGAGTTGCCCAATCGCGTGGTTATGGCGCCAATGACAGGCGTTTCAGATCTGCCTTTCAGGCAGCTGACGCACAGTCTAGGCGCCGGATTGGTCGTCTCGGAAATGGTCGCCAGTTCCGAGCTTGTGGCCGGCCGTCCCGACGTGGTGCGCCGCGCCGAGGGCGGTGACCTTAAGCCCTTCGTTATACAACTTGTTGGCTGTGAGCCGCAGTGGATGGCCGAGGGGGCGCGCATCGCCGAAGCGAGCGGCGCTGACATCATCGACATCAACATGGGTTGCCCGTCGCGCGAGGTCATTGGCAAGGCCGCGGGTAGTGCGCTCATGCGCGACCTCGATCAAGCACTGGTGTTGATCGAGGCGACCGTGAATGCCGTCAAAGTTCCTGTCACGTTAAAGATGCGCTTGGGCTGGGATGACACGTCGCGCAATGCGCCTGCGTTGGCAGCCCGCGCTGAGGCCGCCGGCGTGCAGATGATTACGGTGCATGCCCGTACCCGCGCGCAATTTTTTAAAGGCTCCGCTGATTGGCGTTGCGTCGCGCCGGTCAAGGACGCCGTGCGCATTCCGGTCCTCGTCAATGGCGATATCGTTTCGGCAGCAGGCGCGCGGGCGGCCTTAGCGGCATCGGGTGCCGACGGCGTCATGATCGGCCGCGGCGCTTACGGTGCGCCTTGGCTGCCCGGTCAAATCGCGCGTTCGCTCGAAACCGGTCACGATGCGCCGGGCCCCTCGCTGCCCGAGCAGCGCCGCATCGCGCTCGCCCACATCGCGGCGATGTTCGAGCACTACGGCGCCGCACTCGGCAATCGCAACGCCCGCAAGCATGTCGGCTGGTATTTGGCGTCAAGTGGCTGTCCGCTCGAGGAGATCAAGGCCTGGCGGCAGCGGCTGTGCACGCTCGATGATAACGCGGAGGTTCTCGCGGGATTGACCGAGTTTTACGATCGGGCGATCGCCAGCCGAGATGACAATCACACTGCTGGCGAGGCGGCGGCATGAGCGTGTCGAATCCCGGACACAAGGAATTCGTGCCGCTGCGTGGCAATGGCAAAATCGAGTTCGATCTTCTACTTGCCGCACTGCCGCATCCGATACTCGTGCTCGGTGAAAGAAACACTGTCGCCTATGTCAATGCCGCTGCAGAGTCGTTTCTGTCGACCAGCACCGCGGTTTTGAAGCGCGCGCGGCTGGATGATGTCTTGGCCTTCGGCAGTCCGCTGCTCTCGCTGCTCGATCAGGTTCGCATGAAGTCGGCGACCGTCAACGAATACGGCATCGAACTCGCGTCGCCAAAATTTTCCGTCCCCAAGCTGACCGATGTCTATGCCGGTCCGTTTCCCGACCACCCGGATCTGATCATCCTCATTCTCCAGCAGCGCACGATGGCGCAGATGATCGAGCGCCAGTTGATGCACCGGGCGGCGGCGCGCTCGGTTTCGAGCATGGCGGCCGTGCTCGCGCACGAGATCAAGAATCCGCTGTCGGGCATTCGCGGCGCCGCGCAGCTTCTCGAACAGAATATATCCGACGAAGACCGCGTCTTCTCGCAATTGATCGTGTCGGAGACCGAACGCATCCGCAATCTCGTCGACCGCATGGAAGTGTTCGGCGACGAGCGGCCGCTGAGCAAAGAAGCCGTCAATATCCACGATGTTCTCGATCACGTCCGCCGCCTGGCCGAAACCGGCTTTGCGCAAGGCATTCGCTTCGTCGAGGACTACGATCCGTCGCTGCCGCCGGTATCGGGCAATCGCGACAAGCTCGTCCAGGCGCTGCTCAATCTCGTCAAGAATGCCGCCGAAGCGATCAGCGAAACCAACGAGCCCGGCCGAATTTTGTTGCAAACGGCCTTCAAGCCCGGCGTCCGTCTCAGTGTGCCCGGCTCCGAGCAACGCATCAGTCTGCCGTTGATGATCCATATCGAAGACAACGGTCCCGGCGTGCCCGACAGCATGAAGCCGCATCTCTTTGATCCCTTTGTCACGTCAAAGCGTACCGGCACTGGACTGGGGTTGGCACTCGTTGCCAAAATCATCGGCGATCACGGTGGCATCATTGAATGTGACAGCGAGCGCAAACGCACCGTGTTCCGCGTGCTTTTGCCTTTGCAGGATAGGCCGCGCGCCGAGCCCGACCGGCCGCGCGCAGTAGCGAAGAAGACGTAATCAAGTTGACAAGGAGACGCCCGTCTAATGGCCCGAGGCACAATCCTAATCGCCGACGACGATACCGCCATCCGCACGGTACTCAATCAGGCTCTCGCACGAGCGGGCTACGCGCCGCGTGCGACCGGCAATGCCGCAACGCTGTGGCGCTGGGTGAGTGCCGGCGAAGGCGATGTCGTCATCACCGACGTCGTGATGCCCGATGAGAATGCGTTCGACCTCATCCCGCGCATGAAAAAACTGCGGCCCGATCTGCCGATCATCGTCATGAGCGCACAGAACACGCTGATGACCGCGCTGACGGCAGCCGAGAAGGGGGCGTACGAATATCTCCCTAAGCCCTTCGACCTTTCGGAACTGGTCGCGGTCGTCGGCCGCGCACTCGCTGGCCAAACGCGTAAGGTGCGCCCAGCCAACGTCGAGGCCGATGGCGAGGAATTGCCATTGATCGGCCGCTCGGCCGCGATGCAAGACATCTACCGGGCGCTCGCGCGTCTCACGCAAACCGACCTCACCGTGACCATCAACGGCGAAAGCGGCACGGGCAAAGAGCTCGTCGCCCGCGTGCTGCACGACTTCGGTAAGCGCCGTCATGGGCCGTTCGTCGCCATCAACATGGCGGCCATTCCGCGCGAGCTGATCGAGAGCGAATTGTTCGGGCACGAGAAGGGCGCGTTCACGGGCGCGCAGATGCGCACGCAAGGACGCTTCGAGCAGGCCGAAGGCGGCACGTTGTTTCTCGACGAAATCGGCGACATGCCGCTTGAGGCGCAAACGCGGCTTCTGCGGGTGCTCCAGCAGGGCGAGTACACGACCGTTGGCGGGCGCACGCCGATCAAGACCAACGTCCGCATTATCGCGGCCACGCACCGCGATCTCAAATCGCAGATCCAGCAGGGCCTCTTCCGCGAAGATCTCTATTACCGGCTCAACGTGGTGCCGATGCGCCTGCCACCGCTGCGCGAACGCACGGAAGACATCGGCGATCTGGTGCGCCATTTCCTGCGGGCCGCCGCGCGCGAAGGATTGGGGCAAAAATCAATCGAGTCACAGGCTTTGGAGCGGCTGAAGGCGCACCCTTGGCCCGGTAACGTGCGCGAGCTTGAAAACTTCGTCCGGCGGGTCGCCGCCCTCAATCCGCAGGATACACTGACGATCGCTATTATCGATCAGGCGCTCGCGCAGTCGGCACCGCTTGCCGGCACGCCGTCGGGAGGCGAAGCGGTTGGATTGTCGGAAATGGTCGAGCGTCATCTGGCTGAGCACTTCGCGACCTTCGGCAAGGATCTGCCGCCGCCCGGGCTCTACGACCGCATTATCCGCGAAGTTGAACGGCCACTGTTGTCGGCGGCGCTCGCAGCCACGCGGGGCAACCAGATCAAGGCGGCCGAAATGCTCGGGCTCAACCGCAACACACTGCGCTCGCGCATCCGCACGCTCGACATCCGGGTCTTCCGCAGCGCGCTCGAATGAGTGACATGGGAATTCCGCACACAATCTTACGTGGTCTTGCTTGACCTTTGTCGCAAGAATGTCACAGTTGCCGTGTTGCTAGTGATCGGCGCGCTTCACTCTTCATTGAGAAGTGTCGCGCCAGCAACATGCCAGAGCCAAAACTCTGGCAGCAGCACGTTCAAAGGCCCTATCGGGCGTGAGCGCATTTTGAGCTACGCACATGCAACCAGTTCAGTCCGCCGACCAGGCGAGTTCCGGGTTTGATCAAGCGGCGTCGCCCCTGCTCGATCCCACCGATCGCGTGTTTTGGACGGGCCTTGTCATTGTGGTCCTGTCGCTCGTATCGGCACTGATTACGTTTCTTATCCTGACCGGGCTGACGCCCATCGCCCCGCGCAACGAGATCGTGCAGACGGCGCTCATCGCCAACGTCATTCTGATCGTCGCCATGATCGCGGTCATCGCCTGGCAGAGCTATGGCCTGTGGCGGGCATGGCGCGAGAAGATTGCAGGCGCGCGGCTGCACATTCGCATCGTCATGCTGTTTTCGCTGATCGCGGCCCTGCCTGCGATCCTGCTCGCCATGGCGGCTACGACGACATTCTCGCGCGCGCTCGACGGCTGGTTTTCGACGCGCACGCTCGCCATTATCAACAACTCGCTCGATGTCGCCCGGTCTTATGTCGACGAGCACGGCCAGGTGATCCGCACCGACATCGCCAACATGGCGCGCGACATCGATGCCAGCGCCGTCACCGCGCGCAACGACCCCAAGCTGATGCAACGCATCGTTTTCGCCCAAGCGGGTTTGCGCGATCTGCCCTCGGCCTACGTCGTCGACGATACCGGCACCGTGATCGTGAACGGCATCGAAGACGCCAACCTGCCCTACATCCGGCCGAACCCGTCGATGATCAGCAAGGCCGAGGCGGGACAGACTCCGGTGACGACGCCGCGCGGATCGTCGCGCATTACCGCCATGACGAAGCTGTCGAACTTTCCTAAACTCTATTTATACGTCGGCCGGCCTGTCAGCTCCAAAGCGCTGCGCTCGCTCGAGCGCACCGAGCAGTCGGTCGGCGAATACAATGCTTTGCGCGAGAAGCGGGGCGGCCTGAAACTCGCGCACGGCCTCATGTACACGATGATTTCGATGACGGCGCTGCTGGCCGCCATCTGGGCGGGCTTATGGTTTGCCGGCCGCTTCGTGGCGCCGATCCGCCGTCTGATCGCGGGCGCGCACGAGGTGTCGCTCGGCAATTTGTCGGTCGAATTGCCTGAGCGCCGCGGCGAGGGCGACTTGCGGCGGCTGTCGCAGACCTTCAACACCATGACGCGTGAATTGAAGACCCAGCGCGATGCCCTCGTGACCGCCAACGAGCAGTTGACCGACCGCCGCCGCTTCATGGAGGCAGTGCTGGGCGGCGTTTCGGCCGGCGTCATCGGGCTCGATCCGCAAGACCGGATCACGCTGTTATCGCGCTCGGCCGGGCAGCTTCTCGGTGTCAGCGAAGACAGTGCGGTCGGTCAGCGCCTGATCGACGTCCTGCCGGATCTGGCACCCATCTTAGAACGGCGTGACGAGCCGGGCCCGAAGGCGCGCAGCCCGCTCGATATCAATTCGACGATCGGCGGCGAAGACCGCACTTTCTCGGTCCGCATCACGCGCGAGAAGGCGGGTCCGGGCGAAGTCGGGTCGGTCGTGACCTTCGACGACATCACCGAACTCGTCTCGGCGCAGCGCACATCGGCCTGGGCTGATGTGGCGCGGCGCATAGCCCATGAGATCAAGAATCCGCTGACGCCCATTATCCTGTCGGCCGAACGCATCCGCAAGAAATACGGCAAGTCGATCACCGAGGACCGCGAGACCTTCGACAAGCTGACCGCGACCATCGAGCGCCAGGCAGGCGACATCAAAACCATGGTCGACGAGTTCGCCTCCTTCGCGCGCGTCCCCAAGCCGATGATGGAGCCGGGCGATCTGCGCGACTGTCTCTTGGAACCCATGATCCTGTTCCGCGAGAGCCACCGCAATGTCACCTACACGCAATCCGTCCCGGCGCACGCGGTGACGGCGCAGTTTGATCGCCGCCTGCTGACTCAAGCGCTCACAAACCTTGTCAAGAACGCGACCGAAGCCGTGGAAGCGGCCGCTGAAACTGCCGATGCCGATTGGAATCCGGCGGTCGAAGCGAACCTGCGCCTGACCGGCGACGATATCCAGATCGAGGTCATAGACAACGGCATCGGCCTGCCAAAGAGTAACCGCGCCAAGTTGCTCGAACCCTACGTGACCACCAAAGGCCACAAGGGCACCGGCCTCGGACTTGCCATCGTGCAAAAAATTATTGAGCAGCACGGCGGTGTTCTGATGCTAGACGATGCACCGCCGGGACCGGGCCGCTCGCGCGGCGCGTGCGTGCGCATGACGTTGCCTTTGCGCTTGCTGATTGGGGTCAAATCGTCTTCATCGCAGAGCGCGCAAGCGCCCCCCGAACGCGCCGCATCTTGAGATCTTTGTTTTACACCGTGAGTGTCCGGCATTCGAACGCAACGAGCATCACAAGCGACAGTTTTGGTTTTGTTAAAGCCTGAAGGAGCGACCGATGGCAGCTGATATTTTAATTGTCGACGACGAGGCCGACATCCGCGAACTCGTTGCCGGCATTCTGCAGGACGAGGGCCACCGCACGCGGCTGGCGCGCGACAGCGATGAGGCGCTACGCGCCATCGAAGAACGGCGTCCGCATCTCGTCATACTCGAAATCTGGCAGCAAGGCAGCCGCCTCGACGGCCACGAGTTGCTCTCGGACATCAAGCGCACTTACCCCGATCTGCCTGTGGACATCATTACTGGCCACGGCAACATCGAGACCGCGGTGACGGCCATTAAGCGGGGGGCCTACGACTATATCGAAAAGCCCTTCAAGAGCGACAGGCTCGTGCTCGTGACGCTGCGGGCGCTAGAAGCCTCGAACCTCAAGCGTGAAGTCAAAGAGCTGAAAGAGCGCTCGACCGTGTCGGCCGAAATGGTCGGCAAGTCGGCAGCTATCAATCATTTGAAGAACGGCCTCGATCGCGTGGCCCCGACCAACAGCCGCATTCTGATCCGCGGCTCGTCGGGCACCGGCAAGGAACTGGCCGCCCGCGTTATCCATCAAAAGTCGCAGCGCGCCGATGCGCCATTCGTGGTCCTGAACGCTGCCGCCATGGCCCCTGACCGCGTCGAGGAAGAACTGTTTGGCACCGAAGACCGCACCGGCGGCCCGCGCAAAGTCGGCGCGTTGGAAGAGGCGCACGGCGGCACGCTCTATATCGATGAAGTCGCCGATATGCCGATCGAAACGCAGGGCAAGGTGCTGCGCGTGCTGGTCGAGCAAAAGTTCCTGCGGCTCGGCGGGTCGCAGAAAGTCGCCGTCGATGTGCGCATCATTTCATCGACGAGCCGCGATCTCGAACGCGAGATGGCGGATGGCCGCTTCCGCGAAGACCTCTACCATCGTTTGAACGTCGTGCCGCTGCGCGTGCCGAGCCTCGCCGAGCGCCGCGAAGACATTCCCGATCTCATCACCTTTTTCGTTCACCAGCTGTCGTCGGCATCGGGCCTGTCGCCGCGCCGGATCGGCGAAGACGCAACCGCCGTGCTGCAGGCGCACGACTGGCCGGGCAACGTGCGCGAGCTGCGCAACAACATCGAACGGTTGCTCATTCTGGCCGGCGGCGATCCCAACGCCATCATCACCGCCGATATGCTGCCCGAAGAGATTGGCTCGAACGTGCCGCTGCCGGTCAATGGCGGCGCTGAACATCTGATGTCGCTGCCGCTGCGCGAGGCGCGCGAAATTTTCGAACGCGAATATCTGCTGGCGCAGATCAACCGCTTTGGCGGCAACATCTCGCGCACTGCCGAGTTCGTCGGCATGGAGCGCTCGGCGCTGCATCGCAAGCTGCGGGCTCTGGGTGTTTCGTCTGACCAGCGCGGCCCCGATGCCCGCCCGGCGTGAGTTGCTCTTGACCGTGAACAGTGCGAGCTGCCTCTTATGACCCGCATCATCTACGTCAACGGCCGTTACGTGCCGTATGCCGATGCGGCCATCCACGCCGAAGACCGTGGCTTCCAATTCGCCGATGCGGTCTACGAAGTCTGCGAAGTGCGCCGCGGCTGCCTGATCGACGAGGAGCGCCACATCGCGCGCCTGTGGCGGTCCTTGAGCGAAATCTCCATAACCCCGCCTATGAGCGCCAAAGCGCTAGGGCTTGTCATGCGCCAGACCATCGCGCGCAATCGCGTGGTCAATGGCTTGGTCTATTTGCAGGTGACGCGCGGCGAGGGGCGGCGCGATTTCCTGTTTCCTGATCCCGCTGTCAGCGCGCCGACGCTCGTATGCCTCGCCCGCAGCCTCGATCCGGCCAAAGTCGCAGCCCGGGCGGCACGCGGCATATCCGTCAAAACGATGCCCGACAATCGCTGGGGCCGATGCGATCTCAAGACCGTCATGCTGCTGCCGGCCTGCCTCGCCAAAGACGCGGCACGCCAAGAGGACGCCGCTGAAGCCTGGTTTGTCGATGCTGAGGGCAACGTGACCGAAGGCGCGTCGAGCAACGCCTGGATCATCGCTGAAAGCGGCACCCTGATCACGCGCCCCCTCGATCACGGAATCCTGGCTGGTGTCACGCGGGCGACCGTCTGCGATGCTCTGAAGGCGCTCGGTTTGACGTTCGAAGAACGCGCGTTCACGGTCGCAGAAGCCATGAGCGCCGACGAGGCCTTCATCACGTCCGCCTCGGGAACCGTCATGCCGGTCACGCACATCGATGGAAAAGCCGTTGGTTCAGGCCGTCCCGGTGCTAAGGTGCTGGAGCTGCGCGACAGTTTTCACAAATTTGCCAAGTTTTCAGCCCGCTCGTGAGCGCAGATCAAATCTGCGTGTATCGCAATCCAGACCGGGCGCATCAATGATATATGCTTCGAGGCGTCATAAGGCTGCGAGCGCAGTTCGCGTTCGGCATTTGGAGAAACACGATCAACTCTGCCGCCAAGGTGCGTTTCAAGCTCCAGCGGCCAACATCAACAAGAGGCAAAACATATGGCCCAGGAAAAAAGTCAAAATCTGCAGGACACTTTTCTCAATCACGTCCGCAAAACCAAAACGCCGCTGACGATATTTCTGATCAATGGCGTCAAATTACAGGGCATCGTGACTTGGTTTGATAATTTTTGCGTGCTTTTACGCCGCGACGGTCATTCCCAGCTCGTCTATAAGCATGCGATCTCGACCATCATGCCCAGCGCTCCCGTGCATCTGATGGACGGCGAGCCGGCAGACTGAGCCATCAGACTGCAGGCCCTGCAATTTGACTTTTATACACAGGCACAGATCATCATAGAGCAAGACAAGGATGGCGACGGCATTAGAGCCCTCGCGGAACCACCCGTCAAACGCCTGAGCCGGCGCGAGCGCACGCTGGACACGCGCGCCCAACGCACGCGAGCGCTGGTGCTGGTGCCGATTTTCAAAAGCGATCGATGGCGCTCGGCTGGCGGTGAAGCCAAAAACGCGCGCCATGTGCCCGACATTCATTCCCCCGAAGACCGCCTGGCCGAGGCGACGGGATTGGCCCAGGCCATCGATCTCGATGTCGTCGATAGCTTGATCATTCCAATCGGCGCGCCGCGGCCCTCGACGCTGATCGGTTCGGGCAAGGTCGAAGAAATCAAAGGCCTCGTCGCCGAACATAAGGTCGAGCTCGTGATCGTCGATCACGCCATCACGCCGGGGCAGCAGAAAACGCTCGAGAAAAACTGGAACGCCAAGGTTCTAGATCGCACCGGGCTTATTTTAGAAATATTCGGCAGCCGTGCCAAAACCAAGGAAGGTGTGCTGCAAGTCGAACTCGCGCACCTGTCCTACCAGAAGGGCCGCCTGGTGCGCGCCTGGACCCATTTGGAGCGCCAGCGCGGCGGCTCGGGGTTTCTGGGTGGTCCCGGTGAAGCGCAGATCGAGCTTGACCGGCGCATGCTGCAAGACCGCATCGACGCCATCAAACGTGATTTGGTTGACGTTGTGCGCACGCGCGAGTTGCATCGCGCCGGGCGGCGTAAGACACCATTTCCGATCGTCGCCATCGTCGGCTACACGAACGCGGGCAAGTCGACGCTGTTCAACCGTGTGACCGGTGCCAACGTGCTCGCCAAAGATCAGGTGTTCGCGACGCTCGACCCCACGATGCGTGAACTCAAACTGGCGAGCGGCCGGCGCATTATTTTGTCTGACACGGTAGGCTTCATCTCAGACTTGCCGACGGCGCTGGTCGCAGCCTTCCGCGCCACGCTCGAAGAAGTCATCGAAGCCGATCTGATTTTGCACGTGCGCGACATTGCCCACGCCGAATCGGACGCGCAGGCGCGCGACGTTGAAAAGGTGCTGGGTGACCTCGGCATCAATATGGAAAACGCCGACGGCAACATTCTCGAAGTCTGGAACAAGATCGATTTGCTGGCGCCCGAGCAGCGCGACGAAGCGCTCAACGACGCCCGCTTCGAAGAGCGCAGCCCAGCGGTCGTGTCGGCAATCACCGGCGAGGGGCTCAAGCAGTTGTCGCTATTGATCGATCAGCGTCTGGGTGTGTCCGATGAAATCCTCGAACTCGTCAT
>JANNUW010000623.1:0-8669 GCA_031414095.1 Hyphomicrobium sp.
GGGTTCGACTCCCGTAGGGAGCGCCATCTGCGAACATAACTGCGAACCCCGGGCGCGGTGCCAACGTTGCCCAGAACCGCCTGTTCCAGAACGTCTTCCATGCGTTTGAATTCAAAGCCGGTGTGGTGCGCTCGCTGCGGATTCCGGTGATTGCGGACAGTGATTCCGTTGAACCACAGCCCTTCTCGCCGCTGGCCGAATGGATGAGTCTCCGCGAAAGTGTATCCCCGGCCCTTCCAGTTGAAGGGGCTCAAGCATGGTTGCATTGCGCGCCATGGCACGCGCTCGCTGACCCGCTCGTCAGACCGGCAACAACACATGCAGCAACCGCTGCCAACCGACGCAATAGCATAAGCACTCCCCGATGATTTGCCCCCGCATCGCAGCGGGAGCTGCGACCAGGCGTGAAAATGAATGGATAATGTCAAAGCCGGCCCACCGGCTCGCGCATTTCCACTTAAGGATTTACTGAGTTTCCATCGTGATATATTCAAGCAACCCGTTGTATTTGTTAATCATTACTTGGTGCAGAAACGTTTGCTGAATGTCCGGCAACGCCCGCCGCGCCTCCGCAATTGCGAGTGCCTGACCAAAGCTGCACGGCACTTGCGCGACACGGCGTTAGGCCATAGGACCAATGCCAGTTGTTCTCTTCGAGGAGCCCCCCATGACGCCCGTTTCGCGCGCCCCTTTCAACAAGCAGCTCGCCGTCATGGCCGTGCTTTTGCTGGCACTCCCGGTTGGCGGTTGCGGCGTCAACAACATCCCGACCTACGAACAGAGCGCCAAGAGCGCGTGGTCGGAAGTCTTGAACCAGTACAAGCGCCGCACCGACCTCATCGACAATCTTGTCAACACGGTCAAAGGTTTTGCCGAACAGGAAAAGTCGGTCTTGACCCAGGTAACGGAAGCGCGCTCCAAGGCAACGAGCGTGCAGGTGCCAGCCGACATCCTGACCAACCCGGCCGCCATGAAGCAATTCCAGGATGCCCAGAATACGCTTGGCGGCGCGTTGCGCCAGTTGATGGTGGTGGCCGAGCGCTACCCCGACATCAAGTCGGGCCAGAACTTCCTGACGCTCCAGGCGCAGCTTGAGGGCACCGAGAATCGCATCGCCACGGCGCGCCGCGATTACATTCAGTCGGTTCGCCAGTTCAACACCGAGATCACGACCTACCCGGGCAAATGGTGGAAGTCGTTCCTTTATCCCGACAAGGTCGAGATGGCGAACTTCGATCTTCCGGCCGAAGAAATGAAGGTGCCCAAGGTCGATTTCGGCACCGACAAGAAGTAGCGCCGTCTGCGTCTTTAGTCGCCGGCGAAAACGAGCCTCAGCGAGTGACCGAAATTGCGACCGCTTGTCAGACAACTGAAACGGCGATCTGTTTTCGCAAGCCGCGTTGCGACCATGGCGTTGTTGGCGCTCATCGTTTGCGGGCTTAACCTGACGACGCCGGCGGCGGCTGAAATCAAGCTGCCGGCTTTGCAAGGCCGCATCACCGACCAGGCGGGACTGCTCAAGCCCGAAGATCGCGAGGCCATCGAAACGCAGTTGAAGGCCCTGGAGCAGACGTCGACCGATCAGGTCGCGGTTGTAACGCTCAACTCTCTGCAAGGCGTCACCATTGAGGAGTTCGGCCTCGAGCTGGGCCGCAAGTGGGCCATCGGCCAAAAGGACAAGGACAACGGCGTCGTGCTGGTCGTTGCGCCCAACGAGCGCAAGGTGCGCATCGAAGTCGGCCGCAGACTCGAGCCGCAACTGACCGACGCTCTCAGCAAGATTATCATCGAAAACGGCATCCTTCCCGCCTTCAGGCGCGGCGACTTTTCCGGCGGCATCAGGGCCGGCGTGCGCGACATCAACGACGTGCTGCTGGGCGATGCCGACGCCGTCAAGGATCGCGCCAAGGGCGGATTGCCGGGCCCTGGTGCCGACTACGAAGCCATGATCTTTCTTGCCATCTGGATCGCGATCTTCGTTTTCATCATGTACCAGCAGTACAAGCAATCTCAGCAGATGCCCCAAGACATCGGCCGGCAGGGCCGTCGCCGAAACCGCTGGGACAACGGCGGCGCCGTGATTATTCCTGGTGGCTCGGGCGATTGGTCGGGCGGCAGCAGTGGCGGCGGCTGGTCGGGTGGCGGCGGCGATTTCGGCGGCGGCGGATCATCGGGCAGCTGGTAAAAAATTAGCGGAGCGAACACGCATGGCCTGGTTATCAAAAGGCGAGGAGAAGCGGATCGGGGACGCAATAGCGGCCGCCGAACAGCAAACGTCTGGCGAGATCGTCGCCGTGGTCGCCCGCGAGAGCAGCACGTATCTCTATGCGCCGTTCATGTGGGCCGCGATCCTGGCCCTGCTGGTACCGTGGCCGCTGATCTATTTTACGTGGGTCACAGTTCAAAAAATCTATTTTGTGCAGCTCGCCGTTTTCGTAGCGCTGCTGTGCCTCTTCTTACTACGTCCCTTGCGATTCTGGCTGGTGCCAAAGAGCGTGAAGCATGCACGCGCGCACCGGCGCGCCGTCGAACAATTCCTCGCCCAGGACCTGCACACGACAACCGGCCGCACGGGCGTGCTGATCTTCGTATCCCTGGCGGAACATTATGCCGAAGTGCTGGCCGACGCCGGCATCGATAAAAAAGTGCCCGAAGGCTCGTGGAAAAAAATTGTCGATGAGCTCACAGCGCGGATCGGCAACGGACACCCAGCCGATGGGTTCGTAAAGGCGATCGAAGAAGCGGGCCGCCACTTGGCACAGCACTTCCCGCCCACCGTCCCCGACCCCAATGAGTTACCTAATCATCTGATCGTTCTGTCTTGAACCTGAGCTAGACACCTGCCGCAGCGGGCGCGCGGCGGACGGCGACAACCGTCGTGTTGTCCTGATGCGGATCGCGCAATGCTTCGACGGCGCGGATAAGAGCGTTGGCGACCGCCTGCGACCCGTCTGCCGCGTAAGCTGCGATAACGCGCTCGATTTCACTGGGCTCGAGTGTTTGCAGGCCGTCGCTTGCAAGAATGACGTAGTCGCCCGGTTCGATCGCCAAGGGCTTGCCGGAGAAGTCGACAAGATCGAGCTCATCGCCGGTCACGGCCGATCGCAACATATGGCGTCGCGGGTCGCGGCGGGCGGCTTCGGCGCTGATTTCGCCCTCGGCGACGAGCCGATCAAGCTCGGGCGCGAGTGAATGATCTTCATTCAAAAGCGCGATTTCACCGCGTCTGTAAAGGAGAAGCGGACTGTCGCCGACGCTCACCCACTCGACGCCGTTGCTGGAGAAGACAACTCCGACCAGTGTCGATCCCATGCCGCTGAGCAGCGGATTTGACGACACAGTTCTGGCGATGGCCTCATTGGCCGCATCAAGGCTTGCAGCCAGCCGCTCGCGCGTTGCGCCCTCATACTGGGCGTAAGTCTTGACGAAATTTTCGCATGCCATGCGGCTGGCCAGTGCGCCGCCCGCGTGGCCGCCCATGCCATCGGCTAGCACAGCGACAATGCCAGATCCATTTTGCGCAGGCGCAGGTAAGCCGGGAACGAACGGATCGCTTCCCGGCCAAACGAGTGCTGTATCTTCCTGATAGTTCCGCGCACCCTGCGTGGTGCGGCTGGCATGATCGAATGCGGTCATTAGTCCAACGGTTCTGTGATCGCCGACCAATCGAATTCCGGACCGCAGAAGGGAACGAACACAACTTGTGTGCGCCCCATGGTGATCACGTCCATCTGGGTCAGAGCGACGGCACCGGCTGGACGCTTGTCGTTGACGGAAACTATGTTTGTCTTAGCGAGATTTGGCACGAAAAGAAACGACCGCTCGGCCGAATCGTAGCGAATGTAGGCCTGTTCTTCCGACGAGATGGCGTCGTCGCCGAAGTCGAGGCTGATGCGATTGGCGGTTGAGCGACCGATTGGGTTATTGCCTTCGAACACCGGCCGGAACTGACCGATACCAGGACCACCGACGATCACCAGCCAGCCTACAACCGGGTCGTGATCGAAGGCGCCGCGCTTGACCTGAATTTTCCCGCGTACAAGTTGTGTGCGGGCGGGCGCTTCGGCGGCCTTGACAGAGGCGCGCACGACGCGGGTCGTCGGCGGCATGTCTGACTCGACATGCCGGTCCGGCGACGACGCGGCGGCTGCGCGTGCCTCACGCGCTGCTTCGGCTGCGCTGAGTGCGCCGGCATTTGCAGCAGATTGCGAGGCGGGCGATCCCACCGGTGTTGGTGGCGGGAGAGCCACCACCGGCGCGGGTGCAGCAGGGGCGACAGGCGATGATGCGGCCAACTTTATCATGGGGGACTGTCCTGTATCTTCGCGGCTGGCCGCGACCAAAGCGTCCTTCAATGAACCTAGAAAGCGGCCCGCTCGTGGCCCCGTGGGGCTTCCGGCTGCTGACATCGTCGATCGCTCCTTTATCTTTTTTGTGGCCGCGGCATCTGTTGTTCGGCCGCGGCCGTCTTCATTCTTAGAAATAATGGGCGCGCACGCATTCCAAAATTCTATGGTTGTAACAGACGCGCGGTTGCGAGAAGCAAGACGTAAAGCCCAACCGCACCGCCTTAGTCTCAAACTGACAGTCAGCGCGCCGTGCGGCAGCAACATGGCCGCTTAGCGACTGATCTGTGAATTGTTCATCAGTTGTTCATCGCCCGTGCAGTTGCCACAATCCTGCTGCACGAACTTGGTTGGGCGGAGGAGAATTGATTTGCGCAAGGCTGACATTGGGCTTGGCAGACGACTTGCAGATATTGGCTCGAGCCCGCGCAAGCGTCAGCAATGAAATGGCGATGATCGAAGTGACGGCACTCGCATGACAAATCTCGTTGCGCTGCAAAGCGGCACGGAACTCGCCGGCGACTACCGCATCGACCGCGTGCTGGGCGCTGGCGGTTTTGGCATCACGTATCTCGCCGACGAAATTGCGCTCAATCGCCTGGTCACGATCAAGGAATATTTCCCCTCTGATTTCGCCGCCCGTACACCCGCCTTTGACGCCGCGCCGCGCTCGGAGCAGTGCGCGGGTGACTACCGCTGGGGGCTCGATCGCTTTATCGAAGAAGCGCAGACTCTGGCAAAGTTCAGCCACCCCAATATCGTGCGCGTCTACCGCTACTTCCGCGCCAACAACACCGGCTATATGGTTTTGCACTTCGAGGAAGGGCAGAGCCTCAAGGCGTGGTTGAAGTCGCTCGGCCGCGCGCCGCGCCAGAAAGAACTCGACCAGATCGTCGCCCCGCTGCTCGATGCCCTCGACAGCATCCATCGCAGCGATTTTCTGCATCGCGACATTGCGCCCGACAACATTATCATCCGCAAAGATGGTCAGCCCGTGCTGATCGACTTCGGCTCCGCGCGTGGCGACATCGCGGCGCATTCGAAGACGGTATCTGCGTTGGTCAAGCCGGGGTACTCGCCCTACGAGCAGTACGCTGAGACCAGTCGCCAACAGGGCGCGTGGACCGACATCTATGCGCTCGGTGCCACGCTGTATCACGCGGTCACGGGCAAGCGCCCACCCGACAGTCCGTCGCGCATGGTCAAAGACGAGATGATCCCAGCGCGTGATGCTGCCGTCGGCGGCTACCGCGCAGGATTTCTCCGAGCCATCGATAAGTCGCTCGCGCTCAGCGTCGATGCCCGCCCGCAGTCGGTCGCGGAATGGCGCGGCGCACTGCTGGCGCCTGAGCCTACACCCGCGCCCGCACATGCTGCCGGCGGATGGTTCACACGCACCGCTGGCAAGAAAGCCAAGCGCGAAGATGTGCTCGCGTTCGAGCCGTCCGCACACGCGCCACCGCCTCCCGATGCGCCCGGTCCGCAAGGGCGGATGCTCGACTTTCTCGAAGGCCTGCAGCCGCGCAAGGTCGCAGAGCCCGACGCGCCGGCGCCGGCAGCGCCTGCAAAAGCCGCAAACGGAAGCGCCAGCACCGTCAAACTCGACGCGCCTACGCCACCGTTCATCAAGCAGCAGAAAGTTGCACCCGCCGTCAAGAGAAGCGACGCGCCGGCAGCGCGAAAAGACGATGCACCTGTTGCCAAAGCGGCCGCACTTGCAAAATCGAAGAGCGTGCCGCCGCCTAAGCAAAAAGCCCTGGCGGTCAAGGCGGAGCCATCGGGCCCGCGCAAGCCGCCGGTTCCACGCGCCAGCCGTTTTTCAGGCCGCCGGACTTGGCGGCCGCTGCTGTTCAAGGGGCTCATAGCGCTTGGTGTCGCGAGCGGCGTTATCGCCATGCAGAACAAGCTGCCGCGCTACGAACAGCGAGGCGCGGCGCTGACCGCCAGTCAACAGACGGCACCCGTGAATGCCTTGCCGTTGGGCGAGATCAAAGCCCATACCGGCGCGACGTCACACATGGCTTACAACGGCACCGGCAGCACGCTCGTAACCGTTGGCGCGGATGCAACGCTCAAACTCTGGAACACCGTGTCGTCGGCGCTCGAACGCACCATCGAACTCGATGACGGGCCAGCAACTGCGCTGGCCGTCTTCGGCAGCCGCGCGCTCACCGGCCATGCCAATGGTCAAACCGTCCTTTGGGACATCAACACAGCGGCCAAGATCGCGAGCTTCCAGCGCAACAGTTCCGAGATCTGGTCGGTCATATTCTTGGGCCAGAACGACCGTTTCGCAAGCGCCAGTCACGACTGGAAAACTACCATTTGGGAGACGGCGTCGAGCACGCCAGCGCATGTTATCGACGGTCACGAAAACGCCGTGCAAGCAGTGGCGTTTCTGCAGACGGCACGCGGCCCTTTCTTAGTCACTGGCAGCGCCGACAGGACTGTCAAGCTGTGGAAGGGCGACACCTACGAGTTGACGCGTAGCTATTCGGGCCACAGCGATTTCGTCACCACGGTCGCGATTGCGCCCGATGGCCGTTCGATCGCATCGGCTGGCCTCGATGGCAATATCCGCATCTGGTCGACGAAATCGCGCAGCACGCGCCAAAGGCTCTACGGGCACAAGGGGCGCGTCGGCGGGCTCGCGTTTTCGCCTTCGGGCGACTTTATTGTGTCGGCCGGCGAAGACGGAAAGGTGCGCCTGTGGGACATCAAGAAGGGCCGGGCCGCGCGCGTGTTGCCGGGCTCCTCCGGGCGGCAAACGTCAGTTGCGTTCACGCCCGACGGGCAAAAAATAGCAGCGGCCGGCGAAGACGGCACCGTGCGGTTCTGGGCCGCTCCCGCTCAGGCCGTGGCCACGCAGTAAGCAAGCACTCGTTTCCCGAAAAACAGTTGGCGCGGGAACCGACCCAGAATCCTGCTCAGTAAAGCAAGCCATTTGAGCCGTCTTATGCTGGCGTCACCCCTCCTCAGCTGGCGGGCCTACCCCCCGCTGACTGGCCGCCGGCGCGCGCCAAGTTTATCTGCAGCGCCCGTTCGAGACTTTGCCCGTACCAGCGGCGCGGCGCTGACAATCGTTGGCGTAGGTTTTTCCGTCGCAGCCGCAGACAGGTTTGAAATTCATCGTGCAGATGTCCGGCCTTACACGGCAAACGCCGGTCATATCTCCAGCACCGCACTGAGCCCTTGGCCGGAAGTCGCAGAAGAGACCCGGCTTGCACTGAAATCCCGCAATGCCGCCGCAAATACCGCCACGCCCGTTGGGCGGCACGGCCGCGCTGACCGCGCTCACGACCGCCAACAGGGGCCAGCCGATTGAGATCAACCGGAGCATCACAGCTTTCATGGTCTGACCTTTCTTTTGTCTTGCAAAAAAAACCGCCTGTGCCGCGCGGAACAGCGCCGAGCGGTCGCTTCAGGCAATCTCCCAACAGTTCAAACAGCTCACGGTTCCAAAGGAGACAAGTCATGTACGGACAGATCATCAAGTACAACACCCGGCTCGGTTTCGGTGTCATCCAGAGCGACGATGGCGACCGCTACCGCTTCGCCAAGAGCGCCATCCAGAACCCCAACGGCCGGCTCGTGGGCTACGGTGCCGACTTCCTGGTCGATACCCGTCAGCCCAAGGAAATCGTGCTGATGCACGGCACGCCCTGGACGGCTTTTGCCCGCCCCAAGCAGCGCTGAGCAACGCCTTCCGCCAACCTTTAATTTATCGCCGGGAATTGTGTCATGACCAGCATGAATGCTTCCATCAACGAAACCGATGTGCCGCCGGTCAGCGTGCGCGAGTTATCGGTGGCTGTCAGCCTGCTGACCCTCCATGGCGCCTCGCTGCAAACGGCACACGCCATGACGGATGCTGCCCTGGGCGAAGTGTTCACCGCCTATTGGATCTTGGTCAGCCGCGACGGCGTCCGTAAGACAGCGACTCTTGTGCGTCTGCAAAGTCTGATCAACGTGTGTTCGGCACGCAGAGTGCAACGGCTGTTCGCCACCCACGGCCGCGCCGGGATCGCGCACGCCGTGACGGCAGCAGCAACAAGCCGCTTGAACCTGACTTACGGCTTCAACCCACTTAAGATCGGGCGTGCGGTCCACATCGCAATGGCTACTCAGGCGCAATTCGATAAGCAGGCGGCCTGATACCACTTCAATTACGGTTATGTAATCAAGCGGTTATCGTGATCCAGGCCGGCACCTGGTATCGTTAACAAGCGATGGTTACCGAAAGCACACTCGTATTGTCTTATCTGGCAGTTTTCGTGCCAGCCTTCAGCCTGTTTATCTGGGGCTTGCGCCAGTTGGCGAAGT
>JANNUW010000624.1:0-11219 GCA_031414095.1 Hyphomicrobium sp.
CGTGTCCGCACGAAAGAACCTTAAAAGTCGTTTTTTGACGCGACAGAGGTCATGGACAACCCGGTCTGGGTTTGCTAGACAGTGCCCAAATCTTCACGTCCTTAAGCATGTGGCGCTTAATTCCCGCATCCTTGGGGCGTAGCTTTATTGCCGATTTAGAACCATCAAAACGCCAACCATCTAAGGCTCGAAGGACATTTCGCTTGCAGGTACTCGTTCGCGACAACAACGTCGACCAAGCTCTCAAAGCGCTCAAGAAAAAGCTCCAGCGCGAGGGCGTCTTCCGTGAAATGAAGCTGCGCAATCACTTCGAGAAGCCGTCGGAAAAGCGCGCCCGCGAAAAGGCCGAAGCCATTCGCCGTGCACGCAAATTGGCGCGCAAGAAGCTGCAGCGCGAAGGCCTGTTGCCCATGAAGCCCGTGGTCGCCCGTGGCGGCCCCGGCGGTAAGGGCGGCCCAGGCGGCGGTCGTGGCGGTACCGGTGGTGCAGCGGGCGGCGCAGGCGGCGCCGGACGTCCCAGCGGCGGCGGCTTTGGTGGCGGCGCGGGCGGCGGCGGTTTCGGCGCCCGCTAACAGGCCGTTGAACTTGGGTTTGTGAGAGATTGTTATCCTCACTTGAGGATCGGATCGAGTCGTCCGTGAAGAACCGCACCATCATGCTGTCCGCAGTTTAGCGGTCGCGCTAAGTGTGTAGGCGAAGAAGGCAATCCAAGACGCGAGCCAGGCCAGCAGGCGGCGGAAGTTATTGGGCGGCCCGGCAGCGCCTTGCATTGAGCACGAACTGTCCGCCCGGCGATCGCTTCAACGTTGTCGTCACCGACACTTTGACGCCGAACTCATAAGGCTTGTGCGCCTTGCCCTTGCCGTCATGCCAAAGGCGTGCAAAGCACGATGCACTCAACCTCGGGGGCGTCTTCGATAAAACGCCAATCGATCAATCGCCCGAGGCGAACGAGTTCATGATCGAGATTGAGGATCTGGTCGAGGCGGGCGCGTAACATAATCATCTGCCCGGTCTCGGGTTGTTTTGGTGGCCGCATGATCGCTCTCCAAAGCCGTGCCTATGCACGCGGAGAGGGAATCATGTTTCGGCACCGGACGGGAAGTGCGCGCACGAGTTTTGCAAGATTTTCGCACTGCAAGTAGCGGAATCCTGCAACACGAACCGCCCAAAAAACCGCAGAACTCAGCCCGATCAATAGCCTTTCGCTATTTCACGGACGACTAAGTAGGTGCGCTGCCGCCTCGTCAATGAGGCTGCCGCCTTTAGGCCACCTGCACGAACGCCACCACAGCCTTGGTGATAGCTGCAGGACTGCGGTCCGTCGTGTAGTAGTCGCCTAATACCAGCACATCCATATCGGTGCGCAGGTAGCACGAAATCGCCTCGGCTGGCGCGTTGACCACGGGCTCTTGGCGATTGAAGCTGGTGTTCAAGAGCACGGGAATGCCGGTGATCTTGGCGTATTCCTCGATGACCCCATAATAACGCGGGTTTTGCGAGCGCTCGATCGTTTGAATACGGCCCGTGCCGTCGACGTGCCCGGCTGCGGGAATGAGCGGTAGCTTGTCGGGCTTGATGCGCGGCGCCATGGTCATGAACGGATCGGGCTGATCGAACTCGAAGAACTCTCCCATCCGGTCAAACAAGACGACAGGCGCGAACGGCCGGAAGGCCTCGCGGTGCTTGATGCGGGCGTTGATCAGGTCCTTCATGTCGTTCGAGCGCGCGTCCGATAGAATGGAGCGGTTGCCGAGCGCACGCGGGCCCATCTCGGACCGGCCCTGAAACCACCCGACAATCTTTTTGTTGGCGAGATCGGCGGCGGCGCGCTTGAGCAACGCGCCCTCCTCCATCTTCTCGTACGTGAGGCCGGCAGCGTCCAGCGCCGAGGTAATTTGTGCGTCCGTATAGTCCTGGCCGTAGAACGCGTGGTTGAGCACGAATTCCCGCTTGTTTCCAAGATTGACATGGTGGTGATAAAGCGCGCTGCCGAGCGGCGCGCCCGTATCGGACGCGCACGGCGGAACCCATACGGCCTCGAAATCCGTTTCGCGCAATATCCGTGCGTTGGCCACGCAGTTGAGGGCCACGCCGCCGGTCAGAACGAGATTCTTGGATTGGTGCTTTTTGTAGAGCCCCCGCACCACATGCAGAACGGCATCCTCAACCGTGTGCTGTAGCGCGTACGCGATGTCGTGATGATGCGCGGTGAGCGGTTCACCCGGTTTGCGCGGCGGCCCGAAAGCATCGTAAAACTGTTGCTTGAATGGCCGGTTGAAGCCATGCGTCTGATAGCTGGTATAGTCACGGTTGATCGTGAACCGGCCGTCGGGCAGCAACTGAACCAAGTTGGCGAACGGCTTGATGTACTTGGGACCGCCGCACGCCGCCAGCGCCATGACGGTGCCTTCTTCGAAGACCTTGAAGCCCAGGTGCTCAGTGACGAGCGAATAGAGCATGCCCAGTGAATCGAAGAAGCCGTCGGCGAAGGTGCGCGTTAATGTATTGGCCCGGCCGAAGTAGGCGCTAGTCGCCGTCTCGTCGCCATAGCCGTCCATGACGAGGACGGTCGCTTCTTCAAACGGCGAGATGAAGAAGACCGACGCATGGCTTTCGTGATGGCCGACCTGCACGATGGGCGGCAGCTTCGTATTCCAGCCGAACTGCTTCTTGAGACCTATCTTCAAACGCATCGGCAGGTTGACGATGGCGCTCGCCTGCGTCTTGTGCGCGCTCGGCCACAGCAGATTGAGGCTCGCGGGCAATTCGCCAAATACCCCCTGCGCGATCGTCGGCCTGAGCCGCGCCATATCCCATGGCGTCGTGATCACGTCGATATCTGAAAACTTGTATTTGCCGTTAGGCCCGAACGCTGCGTCGAGCGCCAGGCGCGGAAACAGCATCGTGTGCTTCTCGCGATTGAAACGCTCTTCTTCAAGCACGAATTGCGGAATGCCGTCTTTGAGAAGCGCAATGCCAGTGTCGTGGCTTTTAGAGACAAGTCCGAGAATGTTCACGGGGAAAATCGCCTTAGAGAGTTTGTGAGATCGGGGAAAAATCAGAAACGCTGCCAACATGGCCGCAAACTGCTGCCGGCGGTCAAGGGGTAAGCGTCGCAAGGGTGAAGATGTAGCTGCGACTGAGCCGTGCGGGATTAGTTTGCAGCGTCCCATGCAAAAAACACGCCCGCGCTCCAAACGCCGGAACCCGATCCAGTACCGTCAGGCGTTCCGACGAGGTCTATTAGATCATAATACACAGCGCGCGTGACCAGCGCCTCGAGCCGGCCACGCACCAGCAGGTAGGGCTTCAGCCCGCCTGAGCGCGGCTCGACCGCGAAGCGCAGCGGATGCTCGGGGCCGCAGGCGACCACATCATCGACGTTGGTACGAAATAACAGCGCCTGATCGCGGCCCTGACCCTTAACCTCCATCTCAACCGCGAGGAAAGGCGCATCCTCGACCGCGACATCGACTTTTTCGGCTGGCGTCACCAGATAGTGGCGGCCATCGGCATCGCGGCGCAGGACGCTCGCAAACAGCTTGACCATAGGCATCCGCCCAATGGGGCTGCCCTGATAGATCCAAGTGCCGTCGCGCGCGATTCTAAGCCCGATATCGCCGCAATAGGGCGGGTTCCAGCGCTCGACGGGCGGTTTTTTGCCCGCACCCGCGGCTTTCAGGAGCGCTTCCAGGCTGCCAAGTTGTGAAACCGTGTTGTCCGTCATCATCCATATCCATCCGGCCGCGCATCAGATTACCCGCGTTACGCAGTGTTAACTTGACCGGCGAGCCCAATAAACGGCCACATCCCCGCTGGCGTTTCAAGCCACACTAGATCAGACTGGTCAGCGCTTCAGCAATTCTGGAACCGGCACGACATGACCTCCCTCACGCAGACCGACGCCTCAATCGTTCCACGCCTGGAAGCAGCGGCCGAGCGCGTGCAGCGCGCCCACAAGGCAGCGGCCAGTGTGATTTTCGGCCAGGATGCCGTCATCGAACAGACCATCATTACGATCCTGTCGGGCGGTCACGCCCTGCTGATCGGCGTTCCAGGCCTCGCAAAAACGCTTCTCGTTGAGACCCTTGGCACGGTTCTGGGCCTGGATGCCAAGCGCATTCAGTTCACGCCCGACCTGATGCCATCGGATATCATCGGTTCGGAAGTCCTTGAAGATACGCCCGGCAAGGCTCGCTCGTTCCGCTTCATCAATGGCCCGATCTTTACGCAACTGCTGATGGCCGACGAAATCAACCGCGCGTCTCCCAAGACGCAGTCGGCGCTGTAGCAGGCGATGCAGGAACGCCATGTCACGGTTGCGGGGCAACGTCACGACGTGCCCGCGCCGTTCCACGTTCTGGCCACCCAAAACCCGCTCGAGCAGGAAGGCACCTATCCGTTGCCGGAAGCCCAGCTCGACCGGTTCCTTCTGCAGATCGACGTCACCTATCCCGATCTCGCCGCCGAACGGCGGATGCTTTACTCAACGACCGGCGTTGAGGAGAAGAAACTGGAGACCGTGCTGTCGGCGCCCGACCTCATGGCCATGCAGCGCCTCGTGCGCCAGATCCCCGTGCCCGACAAGGTTGTCGAGGCCATCTTGAAACTCGTGCGCTCGGCACGGCCTGGTACTGGCACCAACACCGATACCGACAAGTATGTGGCCTGGGGACCGGGTCCGCGTGCAAGCCAGGCTTTGATGCTGGCTGTGCGCGCCAAGGCGCTCATCGACGGGCGCCTCGCGCCGTCGATCGACGATGTCGTGGCGCTCGCCGAACCTATCCTCAAGCACCGCATGGCGCTGTCGTTTGCGGCGCGTGCGGAAGGCCGCGGGCTTGCATCGCACATCGCCGAGCTGACCGCGGCGATGGAGTAGCGCTGTATGGCATTTGCCAGCGGGCCAACGAAAAAGCCGGACGGCGGTAACGCTTCGAGCCTCCCGGCGCTCGAGCGCGATGCGCATGGCATTGCCGACCGCTTGCCCGACCTGCTGCTTGAGGCCGATCGCATTTCCTCGACCGTGGCCCACGGCATCCACGGCCGCAGGCGGGCGGGTCCGGGTGAAACCTTCTGGCAGTTCCGCCAATACGGTCCGCTCGATTCAGCGACCCTGATAGACTGGCGGCGTTCGGCCAGCTCCGACATGCTCTACGTGCGCGAGCGCGAGTGGGAAGCGGCGCATACCCTCTGGCTGTGGCCCGACCTCTCGCCGTCCATGAACTTTCACAGCCATCTCAGCCCCGTGACCAAGCGCGACCGCGCGCTCGTGCTGATGCTGGCGACGGCTGAACTGCTCGTACGCAGCGGCGAACGCGTGGGTCTGATGGGCGTGACGGTGCCGATGGCCAACCGCAAGGCCGCCACCAAGCTCGCCGAAGCCATTGCCATGAACGAAAACGTCGCCGTCCTGACGGGCAGCCTGCCGCCGGAATTGCGCCTCGCGCGATTCTCAAGCGCCATCCTGTTCAGCGATTTTCTTGATCCGATGGACCACATCAAAGCTCGCATCGAGACAATCGCCAGTGCCGGAGTCGTCGGTCACGTCGTGCAAATTCTCGATCCCGCTGAAGAAAGCCTGCCCTATCAGGGCCGCACCGAATTTTTTGCAATGGAAGGCGACGACCGCTGGATCGCCGACCGGGCCGAAAGTTTGCGCGCACGCTACCAGGAAAAACTGGCAGCTCATCGCGCCGAACTGTTCGAACTGACCACGCGGCTCGGCTGGTCGATGATGGTGCATCACACCGATCGCCCGGCGTCCGAACCACTGCTGTCGCTAATGATGCACCTCGAAGGCAAAGACGGCGGCTATAAATGGGCCGGCCCGGCTGTGAGCGCGGGAGGCAGCCCATGAGCTTTGGCGCGTTTGCTTTTCTCAATCCGTGGCTGCTCGGAGCGCTTCTCACGCTGCCGCTGATCTATTGGCTGCTGCGCACGGTGCCGCCGCGCCCGCATCAGCTCGCGTTTCCCGCGACGCGCATTCTGGTCGGCCTTGAAAACCGCGAAAAGACTCCAGCCAAAACGCCGTGGTGGCTTTTATTGATCCGGCTGCTCGCGGCGGCGCTGGTGATTGCCGCCCTCGCCGAACCCGTGCTGAACCCTGCGCGCGATGCGCGGCTGCAAGGCACGGGGCCCGTCGTCATCGCCGTCGACAATGGCTGGGCTAGTGCCGAGCAGTGGAAATCGCGCCAGGATCAGATGTCACAACTGATTACAGAGGCCGAAACGCAAAGCCGTCCGGTAGTCATCGTGCCGACGGCCGCCACCACCAAGGCCGCGAGCGTGCGCATCGAAGCGCCGGCCGATGCGCGCTCGACGGCCGCCGCGCTCGAGCCGCAACCGTTCGCACCGGCGCGCAAGCAGGCCATCGCCGCAATCGAGCCGGCCTTAAAAGAGTTGGTCAGAGACGGCGTCAGCGGCGTGTGGCTGACAGACGGTATCGACCATAGCGGCGAAGCCGCCGCATTTGCAGACGGCCTCAATGGACTGACCGCAAATGGCAGCCTTGCCGTCGTAAGCGATCCGGGCGGACGCGAGGCCCTGGGCTTGGTCAGTGGTCTGAGCAAAGACGGTAAGCTGTTGGCGAAAGTTCTGCGTGCAGGCGGCGCGGCGCGACAGGGAAGCGTGCACGCCTTTTCAGCCAAGGGCCAGCGGCTGGGCGAGGCGGAGTTTAAGTTCGCTATCGCTGAGACGGTCAAAGACGTGATCTTCGAGTTGCCGCTCGAACTGCGCAATCAGGTGACCCGTATCGAAATTGCGGGTGAAGCGTCGGCCGGTGCCGTCAACCTGCTCGATGGCCGTTCGCAATGGCAGCGCATCGGCTTGTTGTCAGGCGAGGCGCAGGAACAATCGCAACCGCTGCTCGCACCGCTCTATTTCTTGAAGCGCGCCGTGCAACCGTTCGCAGAGATCATCGAACCCAAAGATTCAAATCTCGCCCAAAGCGTCGCGAGCGTTCTCCAGCAGAACGCCAGCGTCATCATGCTTGCCGATATCGGAACGTTGTCGGGCGAGGTCAAACAACAGATCGACACCTTTGTGCGCAAGGGCGGCATCGTCGTGCGCTTTGCGGGTCCGCGTCTGGAAAAAGGCGGAGACGATCTTTTACCCGTCGCATTGCGGGCGGGCGGACGAAGCCTCGGCGGTGCGCTCTCGTGGTCGACGCCCCAGGCGCTCAACGCCTTCGAAGAAGCGAGCCCCTTCGCCGGCCTTACGATCCCATCTGACGTCCTCGTCAATCGCCAGGTGCTCGCCGATCCATCGCGCTTGACACCTGACGTGCAGGTCTGGGCCAGACTCAAGGACGGCACACCTCTCGTCACGGCCGCCAAGCGCGGCGACGGTCAGATCGTGCTGTTCCACACCACCGCCAATTCCGATTGGTCAAACCTGCCGATCTCAGGATTGTTTGTCGAAATGCTGCAACGCATCTCGCTCCTCGGCAGTGCCCAGGCGGCACCCGCGAAAGATGCAACGCCGGGTACTCCCGTCGCCGCCAAAGGTGCGAGCGCTCCAGCGCCCGAAACGCCTGGAGTTCTGCTCGCGGTACAAACGCTGGACGGCTACGGCGTGTTACGCGCGCCTCCGCCGACTGCGCAGCCGATCCCGGCAGCAGAATTCGAGACGGCGATCGCCAACCTCGACCATCCGCCCGGATATTATGGCGCGGTGGCCGGAGCGCGGTCCCTCAATGTGATGACCGGCAAAACGGTCCTGCAAGCGCTGCCGCCGCTGCCGTCGCGCGCGCAGGCCCGCAGCTATGAGGCCGGATCATCCTGGCCGCTGAAGCCGTGGATCCTGGCCACCGCACTGGCGTTGATTTTTGCCGACATCATCGCCGTGTTGCTGTTGCAGGCCGGCGGCATGCCTTGGCACAAAATGCGCAAATCACCTTCCACGGCTGGCGCAGCGGCCAGCTCATCCGTCGTCCTGTGTGCGCTTGCTCTCACGGCGGCGCTGCTGCTGGGCGTTGGTTCAGCCGGCGCGCAGACCACCCCGAAGCCATCGTCGACGGCACCCGCAACCGCGCCCGGCGCACCGCTCGCAGACATTCCGGACTATGCACAATCGGCCACCAACCGCATCACGCTCGGTTATGTCCTGACGGGCGACAAGGCCACCGACGACATCAGCCGGCTCGGGCTTTCGGGCTTGAGCCGGGTGCTCGAAATACGCTCCTCGGTCGAGCCGGGCGAACCTATCGGCGTCGACGTCAGCAAAGACGAGATCGCATTTTTCCCGGTGCTCTATTGGCCGGTGCTCAAAGACCCACAGCCGTTGGCCGAGGCCACGCTCGCCAAAATCGACGCCTACATGAAGCAAGGCGGCCTCATTATTTTCGATACGCGCGATTATCAGACCGGCCTGCCGACCGGAATGGCGATGGCTGGCGATACGGGCCCGGCGTTGCAACGCCTGCTTGGACGTCTCGACTTGCCACGCCTGGAGCCGGTGCCGGAAGGCCATGTTCTAACCAAGTCGTTTTACCTGCTGCGCTCATTCCCCGGCCGCTGGGACGGCGGCCAGCTTTGGGTCGAAGCGCAAGACAACCCCGACGGCGACGACGACGGCCGCAAACCGCGCCGTGCCGACGGCGTCACGTCGGTGATGGTGACATCGAACGATTTTGCGGCAGCATGGGCGCTCGATACCCGTGGCAAGCCGCTTTATCCAGCCGTGCCGGGCGGCGAGCGTCAGCGTGAAATGGCCCTGCGCACCGGCATCAACATTGTGATGCACGCCCTCACCGGCAACTACAAAGCCGATCAGGTACACGTGCCAGCCCTGCTCGAACGCTTGGGGCAGTAGAGGTTTTATGAGTTGGTCGATCGACTTTGCACCGTTGCTCCCAGCGCCCCTGATCTGGGCCGTAGCGATCATGGCTGTGCTGCTGATCGCAATGCTTTTTTATCGCCGTTCGCGCGGCGCAGCTCTGCGCGCACTAGCCCTGACCGCTTTGATCGCCGCACTGACCAACCCAGTCTTGCGCCAGGAGGAGCGCGAGAGCCTTTCGAATGTCGCGATCGTCGTGACTGACGAAAGCACAAGCCAAGCCTTGGCTCAGCGACCGGCACAGACGGCGGCGATCAAGGCTGAGCTTGAAAAGCGCCTGGCCGGCATCAAAAATCTCGACGTCAAATGGACCACGGATGGAAAGTCTGGCGACCAGCCGGGCCGCGGCACGGCACTCTTCGACGGGCTCAACAAGGCGCTGGCCGATACGCCGCCCGACCGGCTTGCCGGCGTGATTTTCATCACCGACGGACAGGTACACGACGTTCCCGGCAGCGCCGCCGCGCTTGGCTTTCAGGCGCCCGTGCACACGCTCTTGACGGGCAGGCCTGGCGAGTTCGATCGCCGCATCGAAGTTCTGAAAGCGCCGCGCTACGGCATCGTTGGTCAATCGCGCGAGATGGAGCTGGTCGTGCGCGAAATGGGCGAATCCGGACAAGGCGCCGGCGCTTCCAAATCCGTGACGCTGAAAATCCGCAAAGAGGGACAGCCCGAGGAAACGCGCGTTGCCGAAGTCGGCAAGCCCGTCACCATCGAAATGCAATTCCCCCACGGCGGCACCAACATTCTGGAAGTCGAATTGCCGCTTGCGCCGGGCGAACTGACGCCGGCGAACAACCGCGCCGTATTGTCGGCCGAGGGCGTGCGTGAAAACTTGCGCGTGCTTCTGGTCTCGGGCGTTCCACACGCGGGCGAACGGACCTGGCGCAATTTATTGAAATCCGATGCCGGCGTCGATCTCGTGCATTTCACGATTTTGCGGCCGCCCGAAAAACAGGACGGCACGCGCATCAACGAGCTGTCACTTATCCAGTTTCCAACGAAGGAGCTGTTCTCCGACAAGATCAAGGATTTCGATCTCATCATTTTCGACCGCTACGAGCACCGCGGTATTCTGCAGCTTTTGTACTACGACAACATTACGCGTTACGTGGACAAGACCGGCGGCGCGTTGCTGGTGGCGGGTGGCGACGACTATGCGGGCGATCGCACGTTATACCGCACGCCGCTCGGACCGGCCCTGCCCGCCGCTCCTACAGGCCGTGTCATCGAGGGCCCGTTCAAGCCTAAGATTACCGCTGACGGCGCCAAGCATCCGGTGACGGCGACGTTGCCCGGCGTCGACGCGCTCAATCCCGACGCCATGCCGTCGTGGGGACGCTGGTTCCGTCAAGCTGAAGTCAAGCCGGGCAATTCCGGCCGCACGGTTCTCAAGGGCGCTGAAGACAAGCCGCTTCTGATCCTTGATCACAAGGGCAAGGGCCGCGTCGCGTTGCTGACGTCGGATCAAGCTTGGCTGTGGGCGCGAGGCTACGACGGCGGCGGCCCGCACACGGATCTGCTGCGCCGTCTTGCCCATTGGCTCATGAAGGAGCCCGAACTCGAAGAAGACCGGCTGATTGCCACGGCGAATGGCCTCAGGATTTCGATCGAGCGTCATTCCATGGACGACAAAGTCCAGCCGGTGACTTTGCTCAACCCCGAGGGCGAAAAAAGTGAGCTGATCCTCGAGCCAGCGGGTCCGGGACGCTGGCGCTCAAGCGTCGACGTCAAACTGCCGGGTCTCTACAAAGCCGAGACGACGGCCACGCCGGGTCAGCTGACCGCGATAGCCGAAGCCGGCTCGCAGGATCCGCGCGAAATGAGCGAAGTGACGGCGACGACCCAAAAGCTCGACCCGATTGCCCAGGCTACGGGCGGGGGCGTCTTTTGGACCGCGCAGACAGGCCGGTCCGCCGTATCGCAGGCGGCGCCCGAGCTGCCACGTATCACCATGATGTCGGACGCGACGAAACTGGCCGGCTCCGGGTGGATGGCGTTGAAAGACCGCTCGGCGTTCATCACCCGTGGCGTCAAGTTGACCCCGTTGTTTACCGGACTGCTCGCGCTTTCGGGGCTCCTCGCCCTCCTGGCGCTCGCGTGGTGGCGCGAAGGCCGCTGAGCTTCGGAGCTTGGTCCGTGAACTGGTTGCAGTAAAATCACCTGCGCGTAATCCAATTGCGGATGCCAAGTGCCGCAACCTGTAAGCCTTCAATTGAGTTATATACACTCGACGAGCCAGTGGGTGCCGTGTGTGGCAGGTCTGCCGTACAGGATGATGCAGGATTGCCCTTGCTAATTGGGTGCGCTGCAAAATATCATTGGTTGTCGAGTCTTCCACCACTGTCAGGGCGCAACACACAGGGACGCGTGCGAATGAA
>JANNUW010000625.1:0-1595 GCA_031414095.1 Hyphomicrobium sp.
CGCCATGGAATACCGCGCGTCACCTTCAGCCACTTGGCGTGCTGGTTGAACATCGAATCGACGATGTGGACGAAAGCTTCGTAGCAAGAAAAGAATCCGTGCCGGCCAGTGAGCAGATAGCCTTCTAGCCAGCCCTCGCACTGGTGCTCGCTCAGCATCTCCATCACGCGGCCGTCAGGTGCGATGTGGTCGTCGAGGGGAATGATGCCCGCCGTAGAGCATCGGTTTGTCACTTCAAATACCGCATTCCAGCGGTTTGATGTCGTCTCATCCGGGCTGAACACCCGGAAGTTATTTGGGTTCAGTTTAATCACGTCGCGAATAAACTCGCCTTGGACGCGTGTGGCTTCTGCGTTCACATCTCCCGGCGACGCGACCTTGACCGCGTAATCCGAGAAATCTGGAAGACGCAGGTCATGCAGCAACTCGCCGCCGTTAGCGTGCGGGTTCGCACTCATGCGGCGCGTGCCCTTAGGGGCCAGGTCGCCGAACTCGGCGCGCAGTTTTCCTGTCGCGTCGAATAACTCTTCGGGACGATAACTCTTCAACCAGGCTTCCAACAACTCCAAGTGGCCCGGATGACTCATCTCGCCCATCGGTACCTGATGCGAGCGGAAAGAGCCCTCCGTCGGTTTGCCATCGACGGCTTTCGGGCCAGTCCAGCCTTTCGGTGAAATCAAAATGATCATAGGCCAGCTCGGGCGCTTGCTGAACCCATTCGCACGAGCGTCGTGTTGGATGTTCTGTATTTCAGCCACCACGACGTCGAGTGCCGCAGCCATAAGCTGGTGCATCTTCTCCGCATCGTCGCCCTCGACAAAATGCGGCGTGTAACCATATCCGCGAAAGAGGGCTTCGAGTTCAACGCGGGGTATGCGTGCCAGCACGGTCGGTCCCGCAATCTTGTAGCCGTTTAGGTGCAGGATAGGCAGCACGGCACCATCATGCACCGGATTGAGAAACTTGTTTGAGTGCCAACTCGTCGCGAGTGGGCCGGTTTCCGCTTCACCATCGCCGACGACGCAGGCGACGATCAGATTTGGGTTGTCGAAAGCTGCGCCGAAGGCGTGCGACAGCGCGTAACCCAATTCGCCGCCCTCGTGAATTGAGCCAGGTGTCTCCGGCGCAACGTGGCTCGGAATGCCTCCAGGAAAGGAGAACTGTTTGAACAGCCGCTTCATCCCGTCAGCATCTTGCGTGATCGTCGGATAGACTTCGCTGTAGGTTCCTTCCAAGTAGGCATTCGCGACCAACCCCGGCCCGCCATGACCCGGCCCTGTGATGTTGATGATATTCAGATCATGCTGGGTGATGACACGGTTCAAATGGGCGTAGATAAAGTTGAGCCCCGGCGTCGTGCCCCAGTGGCCGAGCAGGCGCGGCTTGATATGCGCCAGTTCAAGCGGCTTCTTGAGAAGCGGATTGTCGTAGAGATAGATCTGTCCAACTGACAAGTAGTTCGCTGCGCGCCAATAGGCATCGAGTTTGCGAAGCATTTCAGCGTTCAAAGTTTTAGTTTTCAATTTTTTGTTACGCATTTGACTCACCCGTTGATCTCACAGCCAGCCATTTTCGAATCCTGCCCGCCTTAGTCC